>NZ_JBWKDW010000011.1:0-5789 GCF_056435735.1 Streptomyces sp. NPDC043878 | reverse complement strand
GTGCCCCCCCCCCCCACCTGCCCCCCCCCCCCCCCCCCCCCCCCCCCCCCCCCCCCCCCCCCCCCCCCCCCCCCCCCCCCGGCTCCCCCCCCCCCCCCCCCCCCCCCCCCCCCCCCTCCCCCCCCCCGCCCCCCCCCCCCCCCCCCCCCCCACGGCAAGGGAACGGCGCAGGTGAAGGAAAGCCGGTGCGCGTCAGCGGTGCCGTGTCCGTCTCCCGGCCGCGCGCCGCCAGGTTCACTGCTCAGGGCCGGTCCATGAGGTCACGCTGATACCAGGTGCCCGGCTTACCGCCGAGGTCGGCCGGGTCGGCGGGGCCGGCCGGTACGAAACCAGCCTTGGTCAGCACCTTCTGGGAGGCGACGTTGTCGCGGGCGGCGGCCGCCCGCAGCGTACGCAACCCGTGGGGCGCCACCGCCAGCCCGCACAGTTCCAGGACGGTCGCGGTCGCCACGCCGCGACCGGCGACCTGCTCCGCGACCCGGAAGCCGAGTCTGGCAGTGCCGTCCTCCAAGTCGTACAGGTTGAACCTGCCGAGTACCGCGCCGTCCTCGGCGACGAGCACGTAGAAGGCGCAGACGCCGGCCTCCTGCTCGGCCAGCGAGGCGTTGTACCGGTCGGTGAACTGGTCGAAGAAGTCGTCGCCGCGGTCGGAGATCGAGGCAGCGAAGTAGGTGCGGTTCGCCAACTCGAAGGCCAGGACCGCCGGGGCATGGCCGGCATGCAGCCGCTTCAGCTCGGGCACCACCCAACTCTAACCAGACGGCGCGCTGAGGCAGCCCGAGTTCGATGCCCGCCCCATCGAGGCACCCCTCCAACGCCGAGCGCGCCGCCCGACGGCGTCACGATCCACCACGGCGTCGACGCCATCACCGGCCGCCGCACCGGGGATCGGGGCGGGGGCGTGGCCGTGACCACGGACGCGCGAGGTAAGTCGGCGTAGGCGCTGCTGTGTTGGGTTGCGACTGACCTGTCAGGGGTCAGGGCCTTGAGGGACATCCGCGGGAGACCGCGTGGCCGATCGGGGTCCCAGGTTGTGCTGGCGACCTGGGCCCACGCGAACGTGCGGAGCGGGCACCCGCCGGTGGACAGGTGCTCGTGCAGGCGACCGTCGGGTAGCTCCTCCCGCATGAGCGTGTTCATGATCGGCGGTACAGTCCGGGCCGTGGATCCGAGGGGGGAGTCGGTGTGGTGACGGACGTGGCGAGGGAGCAGGAGGGCGCCGGGGCGGAGGCCGGTGGTCCGGGCCTGTGGCGTCAACGGGACTTCATGCTGCTGTGGAGCGGTCAGACGGTCAGCGAGATGGGCTCGGCGGTCACCCAGATCGCGCTGCCGCTGGTCGCGGTCGTCGCGCTGGAGGCGAGCACGTTCGAGGTCGGGCTGCTGACCGCCGCCGCCACGGTCGCGTTCGCCCTGATCGCACTGCCCGCGGGTGCGCTCGTGGACCGTGGCTCCAGACGTTCCATCATGATCGTCTGTGACGTCCTCCGTCTGCTGATCATCGGCTCGGTGCCGCTGGCGGCCGCCTTCGGTGCCCTGACGATGGCGCAGCTCTACGTCGTCGCTGCCGCGGCCGGCGTGTGCACGGTGTTCTTCGACGTCTCGTACCAGAGCTATGTGCCGTCGCTCGTCCGTGCCGACCTCCGCATGGACGCCAACGGCAAGCTGGGGACCACCCAGGCGTTCGCTCAACTCGGGGGTCCCAGCCTGGGCGGGGGACTGTTCGCGGTGTTCGGCGCCGCGGGGGCGATGACGGCTGACGCGATCTCCTACGCCGTCTCGGTCCTCTCCATATCCGGGATCAGGACACGCGAGGAGCCGCCACCCGCGCGGCGCGAGGGCGAGACACTGCGGAGTCAGATCGCCGAGGGACTGGGATTCGTCGCCGGGCACAGGATCCTGCGGATGGTCGTGGCGTGCACGGGCACCGCCAACCTCTTCTCCGGCATGACGTCGGCGCTGGCGATGGTCTTCCTCATCCGGGTGCTGCACGTGACTCCCGCGCTGACCGGGCTGATCATGGCGGCCTCGGCCCTGGGCGGGATCGCGGGAGGAGTGTTCGCCGGCCGGCTCGCCAGGAGGATCGGCTCGGCGCGGATCATCTGGGTGTCGATGCTGGTGTTCAGCGCGCCGCAGGTCGTGGCGGTGGCGGCCTGGCGGGGGTGGGGCGTGCTGCTGTTCCCGCTGGGCTGGGCCGTCGCGTATTTCTCCGGGATGGTCTACAACGTCGCCCAGCTCAGCTACCGGCAGTCGGTGACTCCACCGGAGCTGATGGGCCGCATGAACGCGGCCGTCCGCTGGGTCGTGTGGGGCACGCTGCCGGTCGGCGGTGTCCTCGGCGGGGCACTCGGCACCCTGATCGGGGTGCGGCCCACCCTCTGGCTGGCCGCCGTCGGTACGTGGGCGGCCGGCTGGTTCGTGTTCTTCTCCCCGCTCCGCCGTATGCGCGACGTCCCCCCACCCGCGAGCCCGTCCCCGCCTGTTGTTCCGAGTTGACGGGCTCCGACGGTGCGCCCGCGGGTGTGACCCCGCCGATGTGAGGTGTGCCTGGCATCCGAGCGCGGTGCACACCTCGTCCCGGTGGGTGAGGTGGCCGTCCGCGAGCCGCTCCCCAAGGCCACCGCCGGCTCCGCCGGTTGGTGCGGCGGCCGTCTCCGGTGGCGCGCCGGCCCCGGCCGAGCGGCTGGGTGCCGGGCGGCCGAGGGGGCGTTGGGGGAGCGTCTCGGGGTCTACGGCTGGGAGGTGGCTCGGCGTCGTACGAGATGGAGGGCGGCGCCTGCCACGACGACCACCGCGGCGCCGATCCCGATCCAGGCGCCGGCGGACAGGCCGCCGTCCTCGTGCTCCTCCCCGGCCTGGGCCGTGGGGGAGGCCGAGGGCTCGGTCAGCTCGGGTGTGGGCGACACGGCTGCCGACTCGCCGGCGCCGGCGGAGGGACTGACCGGCTTCGCGCCGGGCGCGGCGGCTTTCAACTCGAGCACGGGCGCGGGGTTCTCGCTGTTCTCGTCCAGGCCGATCCAGCGGTCGACGCGGTCGTCGCTGTAGGTCTGCAGCGTCTTGAACGTCAGCTCCTTCACGTCGGGAAGCTGCTTGACGACGATCGAGTACTCGGCGTTCACGCCGGCTTCGAGCTCCGGACCGCCGACCGTGTAGCCGTCGTCGCCGGCCGTGAACTTCCAGCCCTTGGGCCCTTCGCCGTAGGTCACGTCGGCGGGAGCGATGCCCTCGGGCAGGACCACCCGCACCCTGACGACTCCGGCGCTGTCGGACTCCGACTCGGCGTCGAAGCTGATCTCGGCGTTCTCGGCCAGGGCCTGGGGCTTGTCGGACTCGACCTCGACGTGGGCGGAGGCCGGTCCTGCGGTCAGCAGGACGACGGTGGTGGTCGCCGCCGTCACCAGCGTCAGGCGGCGGGCGATGCGGTGCGTGTGCGGGGCGGGTGACATGGGTTTCTCCAGGCACGGGTGAGCCGGGGTCGGCTCGACGACCGGCCCGGCGAGGTCAGTTGGCGTGTGTGAGCCCCACCCGGGGAGGGCCACGCCGTACGACCACGTCCGCGCACACCGCCGCCCGGAAGGGCGGCCCATCGAGCCAGGCCGGGACGAGCGCCGGCATTCCGGAGGACGGAGGTGCGGCGCGCCACGTCAGCAGTCCCCAGCCCGTGGCGATGCGTGCGCGCGCCGCGTCGACCGCGTCGACGGCGTTCGCCAGACCACGCGCCAGTGACCAGCACGCGGTGTCCGCGCGGTGCAGCAGCACCGCGACCAGTACGGCCGCGGCGACGTGGACGGCCGACATCGTCAGTGAGTCGTGGAGCCGCCCGTGCCACGCCGGGGGCGTGTGCATGGCATGCTGCATGCGCGCGGGCATGGCCTTGTCCGTGCCCGTGGCCGCCACGGTGTGCGAGCCGTGCGTGTGCGTGGCCGCGAGCAGGACGTGCAGTCCCAACTGGGCGGCGCCGCACACCGCCACGACGGTCGCCGTCGAACGCCGGCGCCTGGCGCCCACGAGCCCCACGGCGAAGAGCACCGTGGCTGCCGCCGCGCTGTGCCGCCACGGCATCGACGCCTCGGTGACGACATGATGGGCGCTCACCCCCAGGACCGTCCCGACGAGCGCGAACACCGCCGCCCGCAGAACGGGCAGCGGGGCGTGGCGCGTCGACGAACGGGAGGTGCTGAGCATGGTCATGGCCTGCCCATCATCGGGCATCCACCGGCCCGCTCGAAGGCGGGATCCCTTAAGAGGCGACTCGTCCGGAATCTCGTTGTTCCTGCCGCCGGAGCCGCCGGAGCCGCCGGAGCCGCCGGAGCCGCCGGGTCCGCCGGGTCCGCCGGGTCCGCCGGGTCCGCCGGGTCCGCCGGGTCCGCCGGGTCCGCCGGGTCCGCCGGAGCCGCCGGAACGCGCCGGTCCGTTCGGCGGTTCGCCGGCCGACATGGCCGGGCGCCGGGCTCAGGGTCGTGTCCGCCCCGCCGACCTCGTGTTGACACCACGTCGGCCGAACTACCGCCTACGGACGGGCCCTTCGCCGTCCTTCGGCCGTTCGGTCCGTTCGGGTCATGTGGTCCGTTCGCCGAGGGCGCGGCGGTAGGCGCGTTCGTCGTCGTCCCCGAACACGGTGAACACGACGCGGTCGAACCGGCCGGGGTGCGCTTCGAGCCAGTCGGCGACGGCAGCCAGGGCCACGGGCGCCGCCTCGTCCTTGGGGTAGCCGAAGACGCCGGTGCTCACGGCGCAGAACGCGAGTGTGCGGATCGTCTCCACCTCGGCGGCCAGGTCCAGGCAGGACCGGTAGGCGGAGGCCAGCAGCCGGGCGTCGCTCGCGCGGGGACGGCCGTCGACGACCGGGCCGACGGTGTGCAGGACGTACCGGGCCGGCAGGTGGTGACCCCGGGTGATCTTGGCGGTCCCGGTCGGCTCGGAGGCGCCTTGCAGGGCGATGACCGTGGCGCAGTCGTCGCGCAGCCGGGGCCCGGCCGCGTTGTGGAGTGCGTTGTCGATGCAGGGGTGCAGAGGGCGGAAGCAGCCGAGCAGCGCGCTGTTCGCGGCGTTGACGACGGCGTCGGCGGCCAGGGTGGTGATGTCTCCCCGCCACAGCGTCGTCCGGCTTGCCTCCGGAAAGGCGGATCGCGGGAACTCGTCCTCGATCGTGGGCAGGTGGGTCGCTGTGAAGGACGGTCGCGACAGCCGTTCCGCGCCCAGGATGCCGTCCAGTGCCTCCCGCGCTCCCTCGGGCAGCGGACCGGGTTCGCGGACGGTCAGCAGTGCGCGCAGTGCCCGCCGGGCGGTCACCGCGTCGGTGGCGGTCGGGTCCCGCAGGGGTGCGGGCCGCAGGCCGGGTCCGTCCACTGCCCGGTCGCTGGCGAGCAGTGCCAGGGCCGAGCGCACCTGCTCGTCGAACCGGTCGGGTGTGACGGGAGGCGCGGACGCCTCGAACGGCTCGTCGAGCGCGATCGCGGCACGGTAGGCGGTCAGCGGCAGCCCCGGCCGCACGGCCGCCTCCCGCTGGGTGAAGTCGCTGGTCTGTGCCCGCGAAGAGGTCATATCGGCTCCGGGATGGGACGGTTGGCGGCGGGCAGGTGGCGGTGATCCGGTGCTCGGTGTGGCGCGGGGACGGACGTACCGGGGCACTGCCGGCTCAGCCCCGGTCGGCGCGGAGACGGACCTGGGGGGGGGGGGGGGGGGGGGCGGCCCGGGGGGGGGGGGGGAGGGGGGGGAGGGGGGGGGGGGGGGGGTGCGCGAGGAGGGGTGCCGAGTCTTTTGCCCCCTCGAGGTTGACGGCATCGATTGGC
>NZ_JBWKDW010000010.1:177098-266668 GCF_056435735.1 Streptomyces sp. NPDC043878 | reverse complement strand
CCTCCCCCTCCCCCTCGCTTTCTTGCCCCTTCCTCCCCTACAAGAGAAGGAGAAGGCTGGCTGGTGAACCCTCCGGCCCCCCCCCCCCCCCCCCCGGGGGCGGGGCCCCCCCCCCCCCCCCCCGCCCCCCCCCCCCCCCCCCCCCCCCCCCCCCCCGCTGCCGCCCATGCACCGCGCACTCGCCGGCGTACTCTCCCGGCTCCCCGAACTCCCGCAGTCCGCAGGCGACTTCGCCACGCGGAGCTGGTGGGCCCCGCCGAGCGGCCCGTCGCCCGGCTCGGCGAGGCACCGGCTCCCGCCGCTCCGCCCGCCCGGGGAACCGGCGCCGAGTCCCACCCCGGCCTCCTGCGGCGGCCCCCCGCGTGCGGCGTCCAGCACCGGGCGGCCGTCCGCCGCGGACGTGGAGCGGGTGCTCGACGCCCTCACCGCGACGGGACCGCTGTGCGCGCCGCCGCCCCGGCCACCGTCGCCGCCCGCCCGTGCGGGACCCCGCGAGCACCCGGGCCGGATGCCGTCCCGTCCGGTCTCACCGGTAGCCGGTCACGTCCGCCGGCCTGCCCGCGTCCTGGACCTCGACCATGTAGCGCCAGGCGTCGGGGCGGCTGCCGTCGAGGTCCGTGAAGCCGTACTCCCGGGCCAGTGAGCCGCTGGAGAGGGACGCGCCGTTCCAGCGGGCCCGGTCGGGGTCGGCGGCCAGGGCGGCGACGGCCCGGCCGACGTAGCGCGGTGTCTCGGAGATCGCGAAGTGCGGGACGCGTCCGAGCGCGTCGCGCCAGTTGTCCTCGCGCACCCCGAACGTGTCGAGCATCATCTCCGAGCGCAGCCAGCCCGGGGTGAGCGCGACCGCGGTGGCCCCGCGCGGTCCGAGTTCGTGGCCCAGGGCGAAGGCCATGCGCAGGACGGACGCCTTGGCGAGGTCGTAGAAGAAGGACACGCGGTAGGTGTCGCGGTTGTACTCGGCGGTTCCGTCGGTCATCTCGACCACCAGGCCGCCGGGCCGGCGCAGGAGCAGGGGCAGGGCGTGGTGGCTGGTGATCGCGTGCGTCTCGACCGCGAGCCGCAGCAGCCGGAGCCCCTTGTCGAGGTCGTGCTCCCACACCGTGCTGTCCCACTCGAAGAGGGTCTCGCCGCCCCAGATGTCGTTGACGAGGACGTCCAGGCGGCCCTGCTCCGCGGCGACGCGGTCCACCAGGGTGCGGACCTGGGCCGGGTCGAGGTGGTCGGTGGGGACGGCGATGCCGTGGCCGCCGGCCTCGGTGACCAGGTCGGCGGTGTCCTCGACGGTCTCGGGGCGGTCGTACTCCGAGCGCCGGGCGCGGGTGGAGCGTCCGGTGACGTAGACGGTGGCGCCGGCCGCCCCCAGCTCCACGGCGATGCCCCGGCCGGCTCCCCGGGTGGCCCCGGCCACCAGGGCGACCCTGTCCTCGAACGATGGTGACATGTCCGGCCTCCCGGCCCTCGGCTGCGCTGTCCCTGAGAGGGTGACGGGCGAACCGGACATCTCCTGTCGTGTTTTCGCGTCGGCCCTCGCGCTTCCGCGGAGGATCACCCGGCCGGGCGACAAGCCCCGCTGCCGCCGGCGCCCCGGGCTCAGTGGCCGCGGGCGATCCACTCCTCCAGGTGCGGTGCCTCTGCGCCGATGGTGGTCGGCTCGCCGTGCCCGGTGAGCACCTTCGTCTCCGCCGGGAGCGTCAGCAGGCGCTCGCGGATCGACCCGACGATCGTCGGGAAGTGGGAGAAGGAGCGGCCGGTGGCGCCCGGGCCGCCCTGGAAGAGGGTGTCGCCGGTGAAGACGGTCCCGAGCCCCGGGTCGTACAGGCAGACCGCGCCGGGCGCGTGTCCGGGGGTGTGCAGGACCCGCAGGTCGGCGCCGGCGGCCTCGATGACCTGGCCGTCGAGCAGCCAGGCGTCGGGCTCGCGGTCCGGGTGGGTCTGCTTCCACAGCGGCAGGTCGTCCTGGTGCAGCCAGATGGTGGCCCCGGTGCGGTCGGCGAGGGCGGGGGCCGCGTCGACGTGGTCGTTGTGGGCGTGGGTGCACACGATGGCCGTCAGCCGGCGCTCCCCCACCGCCTCGGCGATGGCGTCGGCGTCGTGCGCGGCGTCGATCACCACCACCTCGTGGTCGTCGCCCACCAGCCAGACGTTGTTGTCGACGTCCCAGGTGCCGCCGTCGAGCGTGAACTGGCCGGAGGTGACGAGGCGTTCGATGCGTGCGGCCATCACAGCACCACCACCGAGCGCAGTACGTCACCGTGGTGCATCCGCTCGAACGCCTGCTCCACCTGGTCGAGTCGGATCGTCTCGGTGACGAACGCCCCGAGGTCCAGGCGCCCCTGGAGGTGCAGGTCGATCAGCATCGGGAAGTCCCGGCTGGGCAGACAGTCGCCGTACCAGGACGACTTCAGTGACCCGCCCCGTCCGAACACGTCGAGGAGCGGGAGCTCCAGCTTCATCTCCGGGGTGGGCACCCCGACCAGGACGACGGTGCCGGCCAGGTCACGGGCGTAGAACGCCTGCCGGTAGGTCTCGGGGCGGCCGACCGCCTCGATCACCACGTCGGCGCCGAAGCCGCCGGTCAGTTCCCGGATGGCCGCGACCGGGTCGCTCTCGCGCGAGTTGACGGTGTGGGTGGCGCCCATGGTGCGGGCGGTGGCGAGTTTACGGTCGTCGATGTCGACGGCGATGACCTTCGCGGCGCCGGCCAGGGCCGACCCGGCGATCGCGGCGTCGCCCACACCGCCGCAGCCGATGACCGCGACCGTGTCGCCCCGGCCCACGTTGCCGGTGTTGACGGCGGCCCCGATGCCCGCCATCACGCCGCAGCCCAGGAGCCCCGCCACCTGCGGTGCCACCGACGCGTCGACCTTGGTGCACTGGCCGGCGGCGACCAGGGTCTTCTCCGCGAACGCGCCGATCCCGAGGGCCGGGGACAGCTCGGTGCCGTCGGTCAGGGTCATCCGCTGCGAGGCGTTGTGGGTGTCGAAGCAGTACCACGGGCGTCCTCGCCGACAGGCCCGGCAACGCCCGCACACCGCACGCCAGTTGAGGATCACGAAGTCGCCCGGGGCCACGTCCGTGACGCCCTCGCCGACCGACTCC
Source organism: Streptomyces sp. NPDC043878 (assembly GCF_056435735.1). NCBI lineage: Bacteria > Bacillati > Actinomycetota > Actinomycetes > Kitasatosporales > Streptomycetaceae > Streptomyces > Streptomyces sp. NPDC043878. The sequence continues at coordinate 263,569 of NZ_JBWKDW010000010.1, read as the reverse complement.
ACGACGCCCGCCGCCTCGTGGCCGAGCAGGAAGGGGAACTCGTCGTTGATGCCGCCCTGCTTGTAGTGCAGATCGGTATGACAGACCCCGCAGGCCTGCACCTTCACCACGGCCTCACCGGGTCCCGGATCGGGCACGACGATCGTCTCGATCCGGACCGGCTCGTCCTTACCCGGTGCGATCACGCCGCGTACTTCCTGCGCCATCGTGCTGAACCCTTTCGTCGGCCGAAGTCCCTCGTGGCGACCCTACGCGTGACTGATCGGTAAGGGCACGGAACGCACCCGCGGCCGGCCTCCTCGTGTCACCCGGTCAGGACGCGGGCCGAGGGGTGGGGAAGAGCCGTACCGGCCCGTGTCCGGGCGAGTGCGGCGACGTAGCCTGGGGGCTCCGCCCGACCCGTGGTCCGAAGGAGCGTCGTGAGCATCGCAGAGACGGAGACCGGGCCGCCCCCCTGGCGGCTGCTCCTCGGCTACGTACGACCGCACCGCTGGGCCCTGCTCACCGGTGCCCTGCTCTCGCTCGTCACCGGGGCCACCGGACTGCTGCTGCCGCTGGTGGCACGGGAGTTGATCGACGACCTGTCACACGACCGCGCCATCACGGGCGCGTTGGTCCTCATGTCGGGCCTGGTGATCACCAACGCGGCGCTGGGCGGCGTCGGTTCGTACGTGCTGCGGCGCACCGCGGAGTCGGTGGTGCTCGGCGCGCGGCGCGCCCTGTCCTCGTACCTGCTGCGGCTGCGCGTCCCGGCCGTGGACCAGAGCGAGCCGGGCGACCTGATGGCGCGCATCACCTCCGACACCACCCTGCTGCGCGAGGTCACCACCGACTCGCTGGTCGGCCTCGGCACCGGCGGCCTCACGCTCGTGGCGACGGTGGTCATGATGGGGCTGGTCGACCCGGTGCTGCTCGGAGTCACGCTGGCGGTGATCCTGGGCGCGGGGACGGTGCTCGGCGTGATCGTGCCGCGCATCAACCGGGCGAGCCGGCGGGCGCAGGACGCGGTCGGGGTGATGGGCGCCTCGCTGGAGCGGATACTCGGCGCGCTGCGCACGGTGAAGGCGTCCGGGGCCGAGCACCGGGAGGAGCGCACCCTGCACGCGGCCGCCGAGGAGTCGTGGCGGCAGAGCGTGCGCGCCGCCAAGTGGTCGGCGGCGGCGGGCAACACGGCGGGACTGGCGATGCAGATCGCGTTCATCACGGTGCTCGCGGTGGGCGGGGCGCGGGTCGCGACCGGCGCGATCGAGGTGGGCACGCTGGTCGCGTTCCTGCTGTACGTCTTCTACCTGATGTCGCCGATCCAGCAGGTCGTCGGAGCGATCACGCAGTACCAGACGGGCTCGGCGGCCCTCTCCCGCATCCAGGAGGCGCTGCGTCTGCCCGCCGAACCGGCGGGCGAGCCCGCGCCGTTGCCCGCCCCCGGCGCGCTGCCCGCCGCCGTCGCCTTCACCGACGTCCGCTTCCGGTACGCCGAGGACCTGCCGTACGTCCACCACGGCGTGACGTTCGAGGTGCCGGCGCGGGGCATGACGGCCTTCGTCGGCCCGTCCGGCGCGGGCAAGACCACCGTCTTCTCCCTCATCGAGCGGTTCTACGAACCGGAGTCCGGGACGATCACCCTTGACGGGCGTGACGTCGTGGACTGGGACCTGCCGGCCCTGCGGGCGGCGATCGGGTACGTGGAGCAGGACGCGCCGGTCCTGTCGGGCTCGCTGCGGGACAACCTGCTGCTGGGCAACCCGGACGCGGACGAGGACGCCCTCGCCGAGGTGCTCAAGACGACCCGCCTCGACGGTCTGGTGGCCCGGCTGCCCGCCGGCCTCGGCACCCTCGTCGGGCACCGCGGCACCAAGCTGTCGGGGGGTGAGCGCCAGCGCGTGGCCATCGCCCGCGCCCTGCTGCGCCGCCCGCGGCTGCTGCTCCTCGACGAGGCCACCTCGCAGCTGGACGCGGTGAACGAGGCGGCGCTGCGCGACACCGTCGCCGACGTGGCGCGGACGACCACCGTCCTGGTCGTCGCCCACCGGCTGTCCACGGTGACCATGGCCGACCGGATCGTCGTGATGGACGCGGGGCGCGTCCGCGCGGTCGGCACCCATCGCGAACTGGTGGCCGCCGACCCGCTGTACGCGGAACTGGCGGCGACGCAGTTCCTGGCCACGGCCGGCTGAGGGGCCGCGGCGCTCACACGTGCGAGGGCCGCCCCGACTCGCTGGTCGGGGCGGCCCTCGGTACGCGTGACGGCACGCGGCTAGCCGACGGCGGGAAGGACCCCGGTGACCGGCGCGACCAGGTCCGTGAGCTGGTGCAGCGCGCTCAGGTCCCTGAGGCCGTCGACCTGGTTGAGCTGGGCGAGCTGCTGGGACACCCGGGGGACCGCGGCCCGGTGCTCGGCCGGGATGTCGCTCACGGCGAGCGAGTCGAGCGTGGCGATCGGGTTCAGCTGCCCGGCGGCGGGAGCCGGGACGGCGGCGTTCGCGAGCGGCGCGGCGAGAGCGGTGACACCGGCGGCGAGACCGACGGCTGCGACGATACGGCGAGTTGAGATCATGCACTGAGCAACGCGAGCGGGCCGCGCGTGGACACGGGCAGCGCCTGCCGCTCACCCGTCAGGCGGAGGGGACCGGCTGCGCTTGCCGACCCGTCCGGGGCGGAGGAGTCTCGGAGGAGGGGTCCTTCGCGGCCCGACTCCTCAGCGGGCCGCGGCCCCTCGAAGGAGGTCAACATGGGTACCGCGGCAGGCCCCGGGTTCGACAGCGAAGCCCTGCGCCGGGGCATCGAAGGACACACTGCGGCGACACTTCTGTCGCTCTACGCGGACGACGCGGAGATCCGTGTCGTGGACCGCAACACCCAGCCGAGCCGGCCCATGGTGCTGCACGGCCGTGCCGAGATCGGCAGGATGCTGGAGGACGTCTACGGACGCGACATGTCGCACAAGATGGAGCAGTGCGTCGTGCAGGGCGACAGTGCCGCCTTCAGCGAGTCCTGTCTGTACCCGGACGGGGTCCGTGTGCTGTCCGAGTCGATGATGTCCCTGCGCGACGGCAAGATCGTCCAGCAGACCATGATCCAGGCATGGGACGAGTAGGGAGGAGGCCGCCGAGTGCGGATCACGTCGGCTTCGGCTCGGCCGTCGAGCGGGCCTCGCTGATCACCCCGGTGCCGGGCGGCGGCGGCCCGATGACGGTCGCCGTCCTGGAGCAGACCGTCGAGGCCGCGGGCCGGCAACTCGGGGCGGCGGTCCGGCAGCTCGAGGCGGCGGTCCGGGGCTGACGGGACGGCCCCGGCGCCGCCGGGCTCAGCGCATCCAGGCGCTGTAGTCCATCACGTCGCCGGCTTCGAGGCCGTACCCGGGCTCGGCCTTCACGACGGTGGACTCCAGGCCGAGGACGGTGCCGGTGGCCGGGTCCATGATCAGCATGCGCCGGAAGCCGTCGCCCTGGTACACGTACGCCTGCCCGGGCCGTCCGAGCCGGTCGGTCACCTGACCGACGGGGCGCAGACCGCCGGTGTCCGCGAGGAGCCGGGCGAGCGTGGCGGACTCGTGGGCGCCGAGGGTCCAGTGGTCGAGCAGGAGACCGACGGCGTCGAGGACTTCGACGGTGGACGGCCGGGTGCGGAGGTGGGCGGCCTCGTACAGGTAGGCCCGCAGCCGCGTGACGTCGTGCGGCGGGGGTGCCTCGGGCGGTGCGTCGCTCCAGCTCGGCGGGTAGGTCTGCCGGCTGATGACGTGGCCGTCCTCGACCAGGTGCGGGACGTCGTCCGCGTCGCTGAGGACGGGGCGGCCCGGGTGGCGCGGGTCGGTGGCCACGACGAGTTCCGTGTGGCTCGCGTCGGCGTGCCAGCGCACGACACGCTCCTGGGGCAGGGTGATCGGGGGTTCGTTCTCGCTCATGCCGAGGCTCCAGGACTGCACGTGGGTGCCCCTGGTCAGGCGTGGCAGGCCGTCGGCTGCGGCCTCCTCGGCCCGCGCGGCCAGCACCTTCAGCGGTACGGGCGTGGAGTCGGCCCGGACGACCAGCGGGCGGGGCGCGGCGACGGCGGGCGGCGTGCCGGGCCCGCTCACGACCAGGGTCAGTGTGACGGTGGTGACGACCGCCGCGGCCACCAGTCCCCAGGCCAGCCGGGCGCGGTGACCGCGGGCCGGGCCGTGCGGGAGCCGGATCCGCAGGGTGTCCGGCCACCTCAGGCGGACCAGGGTGCGCTGCTGCAGCAGTTCGTCGAGGCGTTGTTCGGCGCGGTGGTCCAGCGGTCCGTCACCGTAGTGGGGGCCGTCGACCGGCGCCGGGTCGGCGCGGCGCAGGAGTTCGAGTTCGTCAGCCATGGTGGTGCTCCTTCGTGGCTGTCCCACTGGCGGTGACTGCGGGGCGCATCCGGTCTATCTCTGCTCTCAGTCGCCCCCGGGCCCGGTGCAGCCGCATCGACGCGGCCCGCTGTCCGCAGCCGAGGGCGACGGCGACCTCCTCGATACCGAGTTCCTCCCAGGCCGTCAGCCGCAGCACCTCCTGGTCGGCCGGGGAGAGCCGGGCGAGCGCCTCGTGCACCCAGCCGCCCGGGGTGTCGGCGTCGGGGCCCGCCGTGACGTGCCGGCCGTGCGCGGTGTCGTCGTTGCCCAGCCGGGCGACGAGCCGGCGCAGGCGTCCCTGGCCGCGCACGGTGTTGGACAGGCAGTTGCGGGCCACGCCGTACAGCCAGGGGAGGGGGTTCGGCGGCAGGTCGGCCCGGCGGCGCCAGGCGATCGTGAACACCTCCGCGACCACCTCCTCCACCTCGTTCGTGGCCCCGCCCAGCCGTCGCGCGACGTAGCGGCTGACCGCCCAGTAGTGCTCGCGATAGGCAGCGGCGAACGTCTCGTCGTTGCTCATGTCCGGCCTGTGTCCGGCACCCGCCCGATCGTCACAGCCGTCTCGCGTGATCCACCTCGCATCCGGAAAGTGTGACGTCCCGGCCGGGTGCGGACACAGGCGGGGCGTGAGAGACCTCAACGTCAACATCAAGAGCGTCAAGTGGCTGACGACCACCGACCACAAGACGATCGGCACGCTGTACCTGGTCACGTCGTTCGCGTTCTTCTGCATCGGTGGCGTGATGGCGCTGTTCATGCGCGCCGAGCTGGCCCGGCCGGGTCTGCAGATCATGTCGAACGAGCAGTTCAACCAGGCGTTCACGATGCACGGCACGATCATGCTGCTGATGTTCGCGACGCCGCTGTTCGCCGGCTTCGCCAACTGGATCATGCCGCTGCAGATCGGCGCGCCGGACGTGGCGTTCCCGCGGCTGAACATGTTCGCCTACTGGCTGTACCTGTTCGGCTCGACCATCGCGGTCGGCGGCTTCCTCACCCCGCAGGGCGCGGCCGACTTCGGCTGGTTCGCCTACTCCCCGCTGTCGGACGCGGTCCGCTCGCCGGGCATCGGCGCCGACCTGTGGATCATGGGTCTGGCCTTCTCCGGCTTCGGCACCATCCTCGGCGCGGTCAACTTCATCACCACGATCATCTGCATGCGCGCGCCCGGCATGACGATGTTCCGCATGCCGATCTTCGTCTGGAACGTGCTGCTGACCGCCGTCCTGGTCCTGCTCGCCTTCCCCGTGCTCGCCGCCGCGCTGTTCGCGCTGGAGGCGGATCGGAAGTTCGGCGCTCACGTCTTCGACGCGGCCAACGGCGGAGCGTTGCTGTGGCAACACCTCTTCTGGTTCTTCGGCCATCCGGAGGTGTACATCATCGCCCTGCCGTTCTTCGGCATCATCTCCGAAGTGATCCCGGTGTTCTCCCGCAAGCCGATGTTCGGCTACATGGGCCTGATCGCCGCGACCATCTCCATCGCCGGCCTGTCCGTGACCGTGTGGGCCCACCACATGTACGTCACCGGCGGTGTGCTGCTGCCGTTCTTCTCCTTCATGACGTTCCTCATCGCGGTCCCGACCGGCGTGAAGTTCTTCAACTGGATCGGCACCATGTGGAAGGGCAGTCTCTCCTTCGAGACGCCCATGCTGTGGGCGACGGGCTTCCTGCTCACCTTCGTCTTCGGCGGCCTCACCGGCGTCATGCTGGCGTCCCCGCCCCTGGACTTCGCGACCTCCGACTCGTACTTCGTGGTGGCGCACTTCCACTACGTCGTCTTCGGCACCGTCGTCTTCGCGATGTTCTCCGGCTTCCACTTCTGGTGGCCGAAGATGACCGGCAGGATGCTCGACGAGCGCCTCGGCAAGATCACCTTCTGGACGCTGTTCATCGGCTTCCACGGCACCTTCCTGGTCCAGCACTGGCTGGGCGTGAACGGCATGCAGCGCCGCATTCCCGACTATCTGGCGGTGGAGGGCCTGACCACGCTCAACACGGTGTCGACGATCTTCTCGTTCCTGCTCGGCCTGTCCTTCCTGCCGTTCTTCTACAACGTGTGGAAGACGGCCAGGTACGGCAAGCCGGTCGAGGTGGACGACCCGTGGGGCTACGGCCGTTCGCTGGAGTGGGCGACCTCCTGCCCGCCCCCGCGGCACAACTTCGTCCGGCTGCCGCAGATCCGCAGCGAGTCTCCGGCGTTCGACCTGAACCACCCGGAAACCGTCGGGCGGGAGAAGGAGTTGACGCGCGCGTGACCACCGTCGACAGCCGGGCGCTGCTCAACGAGATCGAGGGGCATCTGCTGATCGCCGCCGCCCGTGAGGAGGGCCGCAGGGCCGCGGCGGACTTCTGCGCCCCGCTCCCATGGCTGACGGAACATCAGCGGGCGGAGCTGGAGCGCCGGTTCGAGGCGGAGTACCTGGCCCTGGCCCGCACCTCCTGGCAGCGCACGGCGGACCGTGCCCGTGAGGTGCGGGCCGAGTACGAACGGACCTACCGTGGCCTGCGGCGCCGCCTGCTGGCCGGCTGGCTGCTGGCGTGCGCCGCGACCACGGGGTTCCTGGTACTGGTTCTCCTGGCGGTGAGGCCCTAGACCGGTTCTACGTCAGCGTCCACTTCTGGTTGTCGCCGGCGCCGCACGACCACAGGTCCAGCGGACTGCCGTTGGCGGTGGCGTTGTTGTGGACGTCCAGGCACAGACCGGCGTTGACGTTGGTGATCGTGCCGTCGCTGTTCACGTTCCACTGCTGGTTGCTCTGGCCGTTGCAGTCCCAGATGACGACCTTGGTGCCGTTGCTCGTACCGAGGTTGTAGGCGTCCAGGCACTTGTTGCCGTACAGCACGAGTTCCTTGCGGGAGGTGTACGTCCAGGACTGGTTCTGGCCGCCGTTGCAGTCCCACAGCTCGGCCTGGGTGCCGTTGCCGGTGGTGTTGTCGTAGAGGTCGAGGCAGCGGCCGGACTGCTTGCCGACGGCGAGGGTGCCGTTCGCGCCGGGCAGCGGTCTGACCGTGAGGGAGTCGAGCGCCGGACCGCCGGTGAAGGTGAGCTTGTTGGCGGAGCCCTTGGCCAGGGCGACGGCGACCGAGACCGTACCGGCGCTCGACCCGGTCGGCGGGAAGGACACCGTGGTGGTGTTCTGGCCGTTGACCTGGAGCGTCGCCGTACGGGCGGTGGAGCCGGTGTTGGTGTAGGACACGTCGACGGTCTTCAGGCCGGTGCTGCCCGCGACCACGCCGGTGAAGCTCGAACTGCCCGTGTACGTGCTGCTCGCCGCCTCGGTGCCGCCGGTCACCGTGAGCAGCACGGAGCCGCCGGCCGGGACGCTGGTGGTGTAGCCGGTGCCGTAACTGCCCACGGTCGTCCGGCTCCACAGGTCACGGACGGTCGCGGAGGCGTTGGTCAGGCCGAGGTCCGACCAGCGCACGGTGATGTTCCTGGCGGCGGAGGTGCGGTTGAGCAGCACGACCGCGCGCTTGCCGGTGCCCGACAGCACCTTGCCGTAGACCTGCGCCCCGGTGGTGTCCTCGGCGACTTTCACGCCCTGGAGACCGCGCGCGTCCTGGTCGACGGCGATGACCTCGGGGTTCTTCAGGACGGCCGCGGTCTCCGACGTGAGCGTCGTCAGGTCGTTGCCGGCCAGCAGCGGGGCGCCGGAGATCGCCCACAGGTTCATGTGCGTGCGGTTCTGGGCGGCGGTGAGGCCGTCCATGCCGACCATCAGCATGTCGGGGTCGTTGTAGTAGCCGGTGTGCTGGGCCGTGGGGTGCAGCGTCTGGTCGAAGTTGGACAGCAGGCTGCTCATCGACGGCTTGTTGCCGTAGTAGATGATGTCGGTGCTGGTCCGCCACATCGGGGCCTGGCCCGGCGCCCAGTTCCAGGGGTTGTGGTAGCCCCAGTTGCAGACCGAGAGCGTCAGCGGACGGCCGGTGGCCGCCGTGGCCCTGGCGACCGAGTCGCTGATGGCCTGGTACGTGCTCTTCGCGTCGAGTCCCTCGGCGTCGCCGCCGCACCAGTCGACCTTGACGAAGTCGAAGCCCCACGTGGAGAACTGCCGCATGTCCTGGTCGTAGTGGCCCTCACTGCCCGAGCCGGGCGCGGCGGGGCGGCCGGTGGGGTAGTAGTAGCCGCAGCCGTCCTTGCCGGCGTCGGTGTAGATGCCGGCCTTGAGGCCCTTGCTGTGGATGTAGTCGGCGATGGCGGCCATGCCGCCGGGCCACTCGGCGGTGTCGACGGTGATGTTCCCGGCGCTGTCGCGGGTGCCCTGCCACCAGCCCTCGTCGATGTTGATGTACTGGTACCCGGCCGCCGGCAGACCGGCCGCGACGAACGCGTCGACCTGCTTCTTGATGACGCTGTAGTCGATCTTGGCGGCGAAGCTGTTCCAGGAGGCCCAGCCCATGGGGGCGGTCGGCACCGGTACCTGGCGGGTCGTCGCCGCCTGGGCCGGGCCGGGGCCGGCGAAGAGCAGCGCCGCGGCCACGGCGAGGACGAGCACCAGGGCGCGTACGGCGGCGGCCCGGGAGCGCCGCGGAAGATCTCTGGCGGCCGGGCGCGGCGGGGCGGACATGCGGGGGGACATGCGGCTCCTTCATGTGGGAGGACCCACCATGAGTTCGGTATTTCGGACACGGATCGGTTAACCGAACGTGTCGCGGGGCGAACGTAGAACCGCGGAAGGGCAAAGTCAACGGCTGCGACAAGGGTGCACACTGTCGCGAACTCGCCACGCGCGGGGGGCCGTTGCCGCACGGTCGGCGCCGCCGCACGGCCCACGGCGGGTCCCGGGAGGGGTCACGGCCGACGGCCGTCGCCGAGACACGCCCCCACCCCGACGTCGCACGGCCCACCACGGCGGGTCCCGGCGTCATAGCCGACGGCCGTCGCCGAGGCACACCCCCCGCCCGACGTCGTACAGCCCACCGCGGCGGGTCCCGGGGTCACGGCCGACGGCCGTCGCCGGGGCGCGCCCGCGCCCCGACGGGCGGAGCCGGTCAGTCTCCGGCCGGCTGCCATCCCGGTGGCCGCAGGATCGCCAGCAGCTGCCGGACCAGTTCGTCGACGACCTCGTCGAGGGTCGCGTCCACCCAGCCGGCGTTCCAGTCGTGCAGCAGGCCGTTGACGCTGCCGATGAAGGCCGTGGCGGCCAGCCGGTAGTCGCGGGGCGCCGCCTCACCCCGTTCGACGGCCGCCGCGGCCTCGGCGCACACCAGGTTCACCCAGCGGGCGCGGCGGGCCAGCCGCTGCTCCTCCAGCCGGGGGCTGACGCCGATGATCTCGACGAACGTGATCCGGACCCGGCGCGGGTCGGAGGTTACGTTCGCGGCGTACGCCCGGAAGATCGCCGCCGCGCGCTCGGCCAGCGGCACCGGCCCGATACCGCTCACCGACGCCAGGACGGCCTGCTCGGCCCACCCGTTCACCTGGAGGTGCAGGGCGGCCAGGACGTCCTCCAGGGTGCGGAACTCCTCGTAGAACTGGCGGGTGGACAGACCCGCGGCCTCACTGAGGGCGGCGACGGTGGTGGAGCGGTAGCCGGGGACGTCCCCGAACAGCTGGAGCGCGGCGTCCAGGAAGCGCCTGCGCCGCTCCGCCTGGCGCTCCTCGGCGGACTTGCCGCCGTAGCGGCCGGTCGCCGCCCTGAGCCTGCCCGTCACCCGCGCCTCCCTCTCTCGTCACCGATGGTTCCACGGATCGGTCCGACAGCCGATTTTGTCCTGTCCGCAGTCTTGTGGAGAAGGCCCCCCCTTCCTTACTTTGCAGTAAGTTCACTCTGAATGCGCTCGTGTTCAGATTCGGCACCGTCTTGGCGTGTTCCACTCATGACGCCCCACTCCAGAGGAGAGAGCACTCATGCCTGCTATCAGAACCAGGCACCTTTGCTCCGTAGCCGCCGCCCTCGTCCTGACCCTCACCGCTCCCGCGACCGCCGCGACGGCCGCGACCCCCGCCGCCCTGCGCGAGGTGCTGTTCGTCGGGAACAACTGGGACGGCACGGCCGACGTCATCAAGTCGTCCGGTGACTTCGCGAAGGTCGGCCGTGTCAACGTCATCCCCGACAAGGACGCGCGGATGGCGGCGATCAACGCCGACCCGATCAAGTGGATCTACTTCATGGCGATCCGCAACGGCGTCGGGGAGGGCCACGACCAGTTCGCCGACGACATGTACTCCACGCCGGACGGCAGGTCGGTGGTCGTCTCCCGGCCGAGCTTCGCCGACGTCGTCTCCATCGACCTGGCCACCGGGAACATCAACTGGCGCTTCGCCGTGTCGGGTTACCGCTCGGACCACATGGCCGTCTCCCCCGACGGCACCCGGGTGGCGGTGTCGGCCTCGACCGCCAACACCGTGCACGTCCTCGACATCAACAGCGGCAAGCAGCTGGGCTCGTTCGCCACCGGGGACAAGCCGCACGAGAACATCTTCACCAAGGACGGCAAGTACATCTGGAACATGGCCATCGGTGACGTCAACACCGACCTGGACGACCCGGGCTGGGACTGGACGAAGGGCGACCGGCACATCACGGTCGTGGACGCCACCACGTTCAAGCAGGTCAAGGTCATCGACATGCGCTCCCGCCTGGACGCGATCGGCCTCAAGGACTTCTCCGACGCGGTACGGCCCGCGGTGTTCTCACCGGACGAGTCGAAGCTCTACTTCCAGGTGTCGTTCTTCAACGGCTTCCTGGAGTACGACGTCGCCGGCGACAGGATCACCCGGGTGAAGACGCTGCCGAAGAACCCCGCGACCAGCGAGGACCGTACGACCTGGGTCAACGACTCGCGTCACCACGGCCTTTCGATGAGCCCCGACGGCAGCAAGCTGTGCGTCGCCGGCACGATGGACGACTACGCGACGGTCGTCGACCGGGCCACCCTCCAGGAGGGTCCCCTCAACACCGTCTCCAAGCCGTACTGGGCCACCGTCAGCGGGGACGGCAAGGACTGCGTGGTGTCCGAGAGCGGCGCCGACCAGGTCACGGCGATCGACTTCGCCACCGGCAGGAAGACGGTGTCGGTGCCGGTCGGCGACCACCCGCAGCGGGTACGGCTGGGTCATGTGCTGGCCAACTGGGCGGGCCCGTCGGCGGGTTGACGATCCCGTGCGCCCTGCGCCTGCTCCTCCACCGGCACCGGTCCGCGACAGCGGCCGGTGCCGGCGGGGGTGGCGGGCCGCGGTGTCAGAACTTGGAGGCCGCCCACGCCGCCAGTTCGGACCGGGCCGCGCTCAGCACGCCCGCGGACGGCGCCGTCGCCCCGTTGGTCACCAGCGCGTAGTGCAGGACCCCGGAGTCCTGGTCGGTGAGCAGCAGGCGGCGGCTGCCCGTGCCGCCGGGTTCGCGGGCCGCCGCGACCGGTGTCGAACTCGCGTATGCCGGCGGGCTGTAGGCCGTGCCCAGGTCGGAGACCACCGTCGTGGACGCCGTCGGGAAAGTCGCCGGCAGGTGCAGTTCGGTGGGCGCGGAGCCGGCCCCGGAACGCCACACCAGGAGCCCGTACTGTCCGGAGCCGACGAGGTTCGCCACGTTCGGCAGTGAACCGGGGACCGGGTTCCAGGTCAGGGTCGTGGAGCCGTCGCGGGAGCGGTCCTCGTAGGTGAAGGCGACGGTCGAGCCGGAGGTGGCGCTCGGGTAGACGCGGTCGAGGAGCCTGGTGTCCTGACGCAGGACCGCGTTGCCGGAGTCGTCGAGGCGGACGGCCGACAGGTCCTCGTCGTTCCAGGCGTCCCCGGAGGTCAGCACCTTGCCGGCGTTGTCGTTCATCAGCTCGTGGTGACGTCCGTTGTAGAGGTCCCACTGCCACTGGGTGCCGGACAGGACCGGGCCGGAGGTGGCCGGCGACGACCACCAACTCGCGCCCTTCACACGGGAGTCGAGGGACTGGTACATCGCCTTGAGGACCGTCGGGGCCTTGTCGGCGACGGTGCCCGCCAGCGGGTGGCCGAACTCGCTGACCACGGCCGCCGTCCCGGCCGCCGCGGCCCGGTCGCGGATCGCGCCGAAGTCGGTGACGTACTGCCCGTCGGACGCCTTGCCCCACATCAGGATGCCCGAGATGGCCTTCTGGTCGTAGAAGTGGGTGTTGAGGACGTACCGGGAACCGAGCGTGCCCGCGTCGAGGAGACCGCCCTCCTGCTTCTGCGCGTCGATGTTGGCGTTCCAGAAGAGGTTCGGCTCGACCAGAGCGGGCTTGTCCTGCCAGCCGGCCGCGTCCATCCGGGCCCGGAACCTCACGTAGAAGGGCCACAGCAGGTCGCGTTCCCAGACGCGGCTGGTCTGGCTCGAGTCGTAGGTGCCGGCGAACGGCTCGTTGTACGGGTCGAAGCCGACGACGCCGGCGAACTCCTCGGCGCTCAGGTGCTCCCTGACGTAGGTCATGGTCTGCTGGGCGGTCGCCAGGAAGGCGTCCTGGAGACCGTGGGCGTTGTGCCAGAAGTCGTGCTGGGCCCCCGTGACCGCGCCGTTCTGGGTGATGTTCTGCCCCCAGAAGAGGCAGATGCCACAGGACTCGTCAGGATAACCACCCAGGTCCACAGCCCACTTGGGGGCGCCGTCGCCCGTGTACCAGCTGTCGTCGTCGAACAGCCAGCGGGAGTAGAGGTCCTGGTGGAAGTCGGGGTAGACACGGATGCCCGCGTCGAGGAACGCGCGCATCTGGTCGGTCGCGGCCGCCAGGTAGGCGGTGTCGACCTGGCCCCGGGCCGGTTCGGCGTAGGCCCAGGAGAGCAGGAACCGCACGGAGTTGCCGCCGCCGAGGGCGCGCAGTGCCGTCGCCGACTTCCTGGCGTCGGCGACGGACGCGAAGGGCAGACCCTTGTTCTCCGCCAGCTTGGTCTCACCGGAGACGTTGTAACCGCGCAGGACGACCTCGCGGCCGTTGCCGTCCACGAAGCGGCCGTTCGACACGGTGAGCGCCGTGCCGTCGAAGGGGAGGGAGTCGGGGAGGGTGGCGGCCGTGGCGGTCGGAGAGCCCGCCACCGTCAGGAAACCGCAGAGTCCGCAGAGGACAACCAGAACAACGAGCAGACGTGCCCGGATATTCGGCATGTCCACTACAGTCGGGCGATTTCACGACACCGTCAATACTTCTGACTCACAGGTAAGTTCAGTACCTCGCAGCTCAGTTGCCCGTCCTGCCGGTCACGTTCAGCAGGTACTCCTTCCGGTCGAGCGGATTGTGGTCGGTGCGCGGACGCTCGGGGACGGCCCCCCGGACGACGGGCGCGTAGTGGTCGAAGGCGCTCTCCCACTCGCCCTCGCCACGGGTCAGCCCCGGCAGCCGCTGTTCGAGACCGTGCACCAGGGCGGCCGGAACCGTTCCCTCCAGCAGGCCCAGACCGTCCCGCGTGCCGGCCGTGCGGGGCACCGCCCGCGAGGCCGCGAGCACCGGCAGCAGGGCGCCCAGCGTGTCCGCCGGGGCCTCGACACGGAACCGGTGCATCGGCTCGTACACCCGGGTGCCCGCCCGCCGCAGCGCCTCGGCCAGCACCAGCGGGGTCAGACCGCGGAAGTCGGCACCCGTGCTGGACATGCTCTTGTCGAAGCCCTGGTGGGCGTGGCTCTGCCGGGGTGAGTAGCCGCAGTGGGTCATGGTGACCGTGCAGTCGGTCACCTGCCAGCCGTGCAGGCCCTGGCCGAGGGTCTCGCGCACGGTGTCCTCGACGGCCTTGAAGAAGGCGTACGGCATGGCGCCGAGCTCCACCTCCAGCCGGAAGGTCACCCCCGCGCCGGGCGGCGCCGGCTCCACCCGCAGTCCGACCGTCGCCAGGAACGGGTTCGGGTGCTGCTTGTTGACCTCGACCGCGGCGCCCGTCCCGGCCGGCCGCTCGACGCACAGGGGCGTGGTCCCGCGGAAGGAGACCTCCAGGCCGAACTCCTCCGCGAGGGTCGCCTGGACGACCTCCTTCTGCACCTCGCCGTAGAGGGACACCGAGATCTCCCGGCGCACCTCGTCGTGCCGCAGTCCGATCAGCGGGTCCTGCTCGGCCAGCCGGGTGAGCGCGAGATGCAGGGCCCGCCGGTCCGTCCCGGGGCCCGCGACGACGACCGTCTCCAGGGTCGGCGGCGCGAAGAGACGCGCCTCCCGCCGGCGGGGCCCGCCGAGCGCGTCACCGATCCGGGCGCCGGAAAGACCCCACAGCCTGGCGATCCGGCCGGCTTCCACCGCCTCGGCGCGGACGTCGTCCCCGTGCTCGAAGACGGAGATCCCGGTGATCCTGCCCTCCGGCCTGCCGGGAGCGGCCTCGCCTTCCCGCCGTGCACCGCCCCGCGCGTCCCCGGACTCCTCGCCGAAGGGGACGCGGTCGCGGACACGCAGCGTGCCGGAGAAGATCCGCGCGTACGCCACCTTCTCCCCCGCGGGACCCCGCTCGACCTTGAACACGGTTCCCGAGAGCGGCCCGCCGGGGTCGCCGTCGGCGGCCGGGAGCAGCGTCCTGATGCCCGTGACCAGGTCGTCCACGCCCGCGCCGGTGGCGGCGGAACCGAAGTACACGGGGTGCACCAGGGCCTCGGCGGTCTGTACGGCGAGGGCCGCGCCGATCCGCTCAGGGGTGAGGGTTCCCTCGACATAGGCGGTCAGCAGCTCGTCGTCGCGGTAGGCGAGGACGTCGAGCGCGGCCGGGCCGGGTCCCGGGACGAAGCGGGCGGCGGGGGTGCCCAGTCCCTCGGTCGTCCCCATCGGCACGACCGCGGCGGACAGCCGGCCGGTGATCGCCCGCAGGACGCCGTCGTACCGCGCCCCGCGCCGGTCGATCTTGTTGACGAAGACGAGCGTGGGAATGGCCAACCGCCGCAGGGTCCGCATCAGGACACGGGTCTGCGCCTGTACGCCCTCGACGGCGGAGACGACCAGGACGGCGCCGTCGAGCACGCCGAGCACGCGCTCCACCTCCGCGATGAAGTCGGGGTGTCCCGGGGTGTCGATGAGGTTGACCGTCATGCCGTAGACGGCGAAGGAGACGACGGCCGACTTGATGGTGATGCCGCGCCGGCGTTCCAGCGCGAGGGTGTCGGTGCGGGTGGTGCCGTCGTCGACACGGCCGATCTCGTCGGTCACGCCGACCGTGTGCAGCAGGCGTTCGGTCAGGCTGGTCTTCCCCGCGTCGACGTGCGCGAGGATGCCGAGGTTGAGCAGGTGCACGAAGCGTCATGTCCTCTGAAGAGTGGGGGTGTTCCTTCCGGGCGGGACATGGACGGTGTGCGCATGACTGCTCCTGGTTCTTGACGGGTCTTCGCGGGTCTTCGCGGTGGGGGATCACGGCCAGTGCAGCAGCCGCCGGGGCGCGGCCGCAACGGATTAACGCCCGGGCGCGACCGTCCCGCGTGCGCCTCCGGCACGCGGCCGTGGCGGGCGCGTGGCGCTCCGGAGCGGACGCGACGCGGTCGCGAGACCTGCACGGACCTGCACGGACCTGCACGGACCTGCCCGCCCGGCCCCGGGGACGCGCCGCGGGCACCCTGGGGAGAGGTGCCCGCGGCGGAGGCGTCCGCCAGTCCCGGCCGGCCGGCCGCCGTGGACCGGCCGCCCGGCTGTGGACCGGCCGTACCAAGGTCTGCGGGGCACCGACACCGACGGGCGCACCCCGATCGCGTGAGCGTCGGGGCGGCGGCTGCGGCAGCACCGGCACAGGCGGCAGCGGCTGCGGCACCGGCCGACCGCGGGAAGGTCCGCGGTCCGCGTCACCGCGCCGACGAGCACCCGCACGGCCGCCCCGCGCTCACCGGGAGCCGGCGCCGCCCTGTGACCCTCACGCGCCCACCGCGCCCGCCGCGCCCACCGCCGCCCACCGCGCCCGCGCCCGCCACCCGCGCTCGCAGGCGCCCGCACGCCTCCTCCGTGCCTACTCGCGCCGGCAGCCGGTGCGAGCACGGGCTCGTCGCGCTCATCACCGGCGCCGGCCGCCCCACGCCCGCCCCTCTCGCGCTCAACGCGCCGGCAGCCGGTGCAGCTCGACGTCCGTCAGGCCGCCCTCCGCCACGGTCGCCGTCAGGTAGGTGCAGTGGGGCTGGCGGCGGCGGTCGGTCGGGGAGCCGGGGTTGAGCAGCCGCAGGCCGGTGGCGGTGGTGGTGTCCCAGGGGATGTGACTGTGCCCGAAGACCAGGACGTCCAGGTCGGGGAAGCGGGCGGCGCATCGCGCCTCCCGGCCCTGGGCGGCGCCCGTCTCGTGCACGACGCCGAAGCGCAGGCCGCCGAGCTCCGCGTACGCCACCTCGGGGAGCCGGGCCCGCAGCTCCCGGCCGTCGTTGTTGCCGTACACGGCGACGAGCCTGCGGCTGCGGCTCTCCAGCAGATCGAGGGTGGCGGTGTCGACCCAGTCCCCGGCGTGGAACACGACGTCGGCGAGCGCGAGCTCGTCGAGCACCTGCCGCGGCAGCACCTTGGCGCGTTTGGGAAGGTGGGTGTCGGAGACCAGGAGGAGGCGCACGCCACCAGCGTAAGAGCGACCTCTTACCCTGGTCGGCACAACCTTCGTGTCACGGTGGCCGTCTCCGTCAGTGGGTGCGCAAGGGACAACCCGCCCGATGGGGATAATATCTGGCCACCCACAGCAGTCGTACGCCCACGGCAAGCAACCCACGGAAGCCCGGAGCCACATGCCGGTCAAGGTCAGCGTCATCGTTCCCGTCTACAACCCGGGGACATACATCGAGGACTGCATCTCCTCGCTGCTGAGGCAGTCACTGCCTCCCGAAGAGTACGAAGTGATCTTCGTGGACGACGGCTCAACCGACGGCTCACCCGCCCGGCTGGACGCCCTCGCCGCGGAGAACTCCCGGGTGACGGTCGTCCACCAGGAGCCCTCGGGCTGGTCGGGCAAGCCCCGCAACGTCGGCATCGCCGCCGCCGTGGGTGAGTACGTCATGTTCGTCGACAACGACGACTACCTCGGCGACGAGGCCCTGGAACGGATGTACGACTACGCGATCGCCAACGGCGCCGACGTGGTCGTGGGCAAGATGGCCGGCCGGGGCCGCCCGGTGCCCGTGGAACTGTTCCGCCACAACCATCCGCGCGCCACCGTCGAGAACGCCCCGCTCATCGACAGCCTCACCCCGCACAAGATGTTCCGCCGGGAGTTCCTCGACAAGATCGAGCTGCGCTTCCCCGAGGGCAGGCGGCGGCTGGAGGACCACGTCTTCGTGACGGAGGCGTATCTGCGCGCCGACGGCGTCTCGGTGCTCAGCGACTACGTCTGCTACTACCACGTCAAGCGGGACGACGCCGGCAACGCCGGCTTCCAGCGCTTCGACCCGGTCGGCTACTTCAAGAACCTCCGCGAGGCCCTGGACGTCGTCGAGCGCTACACCGACCCGGGTCCGCTGCGCGACCGGCTCTTCCGGCGCTGGCTGCGCAACGAGATGGTGGAGCGCATGCGCGGCCGGCGCCTGCTCGCCCTGCCCGACGACGGCTACCGCAGGCAGCTGTTCGAGGAGATCCGCGGGGTCGTCGTGGAGCGCTTCGGGCCCGGCGTCGCGGCCGGCCTGCCGCCGGCCCAGCGGGTCGTGGCCGGCCTGATCGCCGCCGACCGCTTCGACGACCTGGTCACCTTCGCCGGCTGGGAGGCCGGCATCGCCCCCACCGCGGCCCCGCTGGACGTGCGGTGGCAGGGCGACGCCCTGCGGATCGGCCTCACCGCCGAGTACGCCTCCGGCGGCAAGCCGATGACCTTCCCGGCCGACGGCGGCGCCGGCCGGTCGGCGAGCGCGCCCGAGGACGCCGCCGCGGCGACCGCCTGGGTGGAGGCCGACAGCGCGGCCGCGTTCGACAAGGCCACCGTCGACCTGCTGGTGCGGGAACGCTCCAGCGCGGCGCAGTACTTCCAGCCCGTGGAGTTCACCCGGGAGACCGTCGCGGCCGGCGAGGACGAGGACGGCCGCGTCCGGCTCGTGCTGCACGCGACCGCCACCGTCGACCCCGCCACCGCGGCCGGCGGCGCCCCTCTGGGCGGCGGCCTGTGGGACGTCTTCATCCGCGTCAAACTGGGCGGCTGGACCAAGGAGTGCCGGCTCGGACCGGTCCCGGAAGCGGGGCGGACGGCCGCGGCGCCCGGTGTCGTCGGCGGCCGGGTGGTCCTGCCGTACTGGACGAAACCGGCCGGCAACCTCGCCCTGGACGTCGACCGGGCGACCAAGCGGCTCGGCCTGACCCAGCTCGCCGCCGACGCCGTCACGGTGTCCGGCGGCCTGCTGCGCGCCCCCCTGCCGCTGTACGTCCCCGGTGACACCGAGGTGCTGCTGCGCCTCACCGCGGACTCGGTCATCGACGTGCCCGCCACCCTGTGCCCCGGCCCGGACGGTTCCGGGGCGGTCCTGGAGGCCGACCTGCCCGCCGCCGCCGACGTGCGGGGCTCCGCCTGGCGCGTCCAGCTCGGACCGGCCCCCGGCGCCGACGAGCCGCGCTTCCTGGCGCTGCCGCTGGTCCTGCGGGTGCGGGCCGGCCGGATCCTGGCGCGGCGGGCCGCCCCGGCGGGGCTCGTACGGCGGCTGGCGCGCAGGGCGCGACGCGCCCTCGGCGCGCTGCTGGGCAGGCAGACATCCGGATTCACCGCACGGAAGGCATGACGGAGTGCGATCACTGGGGATCAGCGGGGCCTGGGTACTGGAACCCAAGGTGTTCCCGGACGAGCGGGGCAGCTTCCACGAGTGGTTCCGCGGGGAGGAGTTCCGCGAGGCCACCGGGTACGACCTGGACCTCGCGCAGGCCAACTGCTCAGTGTCCCGCCGGGGCGTCCTGCGCGGCGTGCACTTCGCCGACGTGCCGCCCGGCCAGGCCAAGTACGTGACCTGTGTGCGGGGCGCGGTCCTCGACGTGGTGGTGGACCTGCGGGTGGGCTCGCCCACGTTCGGTCAGTGGGAGGCCGTACGGCTGGACGACGACAGCCGGCACGCGGTGTTCATCGCGGAGGGGCTCGGGCACGCCTTCATGGCGCTGACCGACGACGCGACGGTGGTGTACCTGTGTTCCACCGGGTACGCGCCGGGCCGCGAGCACGGGGTGAACCCCCTAGACCCGCAGCTGGCGCTCCCCTGGCCCGAGAACATCGAGCCCGTGCTGTCGCCCAAGGACGCCGAGGCGCCCTCACTGGCCGAGGCGGAGCGGTCCGGACTACTTCCGTCGTACGAGACCTGCTCCGCCCACTACGAGCGGCTGCGCGCCGGACGGCTCAGCGGCTGACGCTCAGCTGCTCCAGCGAACGGCGCAGCGGCTCCCAGCCGCGGGACCGCTTGGTCCCGCGGTTGCGGGCCCGCACGAGCGGCGCCCAGAACCCGGCCTCCAGCAGCTGCTCCGGCTTCACGGCCGACGCCCGCTCCAGGATGGTCTCCGGCACCTTCTGCGGGTCGGGGACCTCGTACTCCGCGATGATCTCGTCGTACTTGTCCTTGAGGACGGTGTTGCCGGGGTCGGCACCGAAGATCACCAGCTGGCCGGTGGGCGCCGTGTCGACCAGGACCGTCACCAGGTCGGGGCGGTACCGGTTGAGGATCTCGATGACCTTGTAGACGTCACCGGTCCAGGCGTTGGTGTGCCGGTCCCGGGCCGCCTCGTCCACACTGCGCGGCAGCATGTCGTCGAAGACGATCACGCTGGCCCAGTCGGAGTGCTTCTCGATGTTGATGAAGTCCCGCAGCGCGTACTCGAACAGGTGCATGCCGTCGATGAACGACAGGTCGAGCGTGGTGCGGCGCCAGTAGGCGAGCGGGCTGCGGTTGCGCGCGAGGTTCCGCAGCGGGTGACGGCCGCCCCTGAGGTGGGCCAGCGGGTTCTCGCGGGCGAAGAAGTCGTCGCTGGTGGCCTTGGCCAGGTGGACGTCGCAACGGATCTCCGTGACCACCTTGAAGGCGGGGTCGACGGCGACGCTCGGTACCCGGGACAGCGTCAGGCTCCGGCCGTCGTTGACGCCGATCTCCAGGTAGTTGCGGTTCGCGCTGGCCTTGTGGAGCCCCCGAAGGAACTCATGACGTTTCACTGGGAAATCTCCTTGCGGATGAGAGGCAGTGCTTCCTGCAGGGCGGCCCGCCAGTCCCGCGGCGGTGCCAGGTCGATCTCACGCCAGCGGTCGTGACCGAGGACGCTGTACGCGGGACGCGGTGCCGGCCGGGCGAAGGCCGCGCTGTCGGTGGGGCGCACCCGCTCGGGGTCCGCGCCGACGAGGCGGAACACCTCCTGGGCGAGGTCGCGCCAGGTGGCCTCGCCGGAGCCGGTGGCGTGGAAGACGCCGAGCGCGCGCTCGTCGTCGCCGAGCCGGGCGCCGAGGTCGGCGATCCGTTCGGCGACGTCGGCGCTCCAGGTCGGCTGTCCGCGCTGGTCGTCGACCACGTCGAGGGTGTCCCGGCGGGTCTCCAGGTCGAGCATCGTGCGCACGAAGTTCCCGCCGTGGACGCCGTAGAGCCAGGCCGTGCGCACCACGGCGCTCGCCCCGGGCAGCTCCTCCAGGACGGCCCGCTCCCCCGCCAGCTTGGTGCGGCCGTACGCGGTGCGCGGGGCGGTGGGGTGGTCCTCCGGGTAGGGGGTGGCGCGGGCCTCGCCGGAGAAGACGTAGTCGGTGGAGACGTGCACCAGTCGCGCACCGTGGGTGGCGCACGCCCGGGCGAGCAGGCGCGGGCCCTCGCCGTTGATCAGCAGGGCCCGGTCCTCGTCCTGCTCGGCGTCGTCGACGGCCGTGTACGCGGCGCAGTTGACCACCACGTCGGGTCGGTGCTCGGCGAAGGCGGCGGTGACGCTCTCGGGTGCGGTGATGTCGAGGGCGGCCCGGTCGGCCGCCGTGACCTGCTCACCGCGCCGCAGCAGTTCCTCGACCATGTCCCGGCCGAGCATCCCGCCCGCGCCGGTGACCAGCCATTTCATGCACGCTCCCCGCTGACGCGCCGCTTCAGGGGCTCCCACCAGGCGCGGTTGTCGCGGTACCAGGCGACGGTGTCCGCGAGTCCGGTGCGGAAGTCGTGGCGCGGCTCGTAGCCCAGTTCGGTGCGGGCCTTGGACCAGTCGACGGAGTAGCGCAGGTCGTGGCCCTTGCGGTCCTCGACGTGCTCCACCCGGTCCCAGCCCGCGCCGCAGGCCTCCAGGAGCAGGCCGGTGAGCTCGCGGTTGCTGAGCTCGGTGCCGCCGCCGATGTTGTACACCTCGCCGGCCCGGCCCCTGGTCCGGACGAGGTCGATGCCGTGGCAGTGGTCCTCGACGTGCAGCCAGTCGCGGACGTTGAGGCCCTCCCCGTACAGCGGGACCTTCTTGCCGTCGAGGAGGTTGGTGACGAACAGCGGCACGACCTTCTCGGGGAACTGGTGCGGGCCGTAGTTGTTGGAGCAGCGGGTCACCCGGACGTCCAGGCCGTGGGTGCGGTGGTAGGCCAGGGCGAGCAGGTCGGAGGACGCCTTGGAGGCGGAGTACGGGGAGTTGGGCTGGAGCGGGTGCGTCTCCGGCCACGACCCGGTCTCGATGGAGCCGTAGACCTCGTCGGTGGAGACGTGCACGAAGGTGCCGACGCCGTAGCGCAGGGCCGCGTCCAGGAGGGTCTGGGTGCCGAGGACGTTGGTGCGGACGAAGTCGGCGGCGCCGGTGATCGAGCGGTCCACGTGGGACTCCGCCGCGAAGTGCACGACCTGGTCCGCCTCGGCCGTCAGCTTGTCGACGAGTTCGGCGTCGCAGATGTCACCCTGCACGAACTCCAGCCGGGGATGGTCGAGTTCGAGGTTGTCCAGGGTGCCCGCGTAGGTGAGCTTGTCGAGCACGGTGATGCGCGGCGCGTCCGGCGGATCGGTGGCGAGCAGTGCGCGGACGTAGGCCGAGCCGATGAACCCGGCGGCGCCGGTGACGAGGAGGTTCATGTATGGATCTGCACCTTGCTGTGGTCTCCGAGTACGAAGCGGTGGGCACTGGGCACGCTGGGCGCCGGGGTCACCTCGACGTGCCGGCCGATCAGTGACGACTCGATCCGGCCCACCCCGTGGATCGAGGAGTCGCGCAGCACGATGGAGAACTCCACCTCGCTGTCGGTGATACGGCAGTTCTCCGCGACGGAGGTGAAGGGGCCGACGTAGGAGTCGCTGACCAGGGTTCCGGCGCCGATGACGACGGGGCCGACGATCCGGGAGCGCACGATGCGGGCCCCCTCCTCCACCACGACGCGCCCGATCGTCTCGGAGGCCTCGTCCACCTCGCCGTCGACGCGCGGCTCCAGCGTCTCCAGGACGGTCCGGTTCACCTCGAGCATGTCGACGACGTTCCCGGTGTCCTTCCAGTAGCCCTTGATGACCGTCGAGCGGACGTCCGCGTCGATGTCGATCAGGTGCTGGATGGCGTGGGTGATCTCCAGCTCGCCCCGCCAGGACGGCTCGATCGCGAGGACCGCGTCGTGGATGGCGGGGGTGAAGAGGTACACCCCGACCAGGGCCAGGTCGCTCTTGGGGTGTTCGGGCTTCTCCTCCAGGGAGACGACCTGCCCGCTCTCGTCGAGCTCGGCGACGCCGAACGAGCGGGGGTCGGGCACGCGGGTGAGGAGGATCTGGGCGTCGGGCCGGTTGGTGCGGAACTCGTCGACGAGGCCCGAGATCCCGCCGACGATGAAGTTGTCGCCGAGGTACATCACGAAGTCGTCGTCGCCCAGCCAGTCGCGGGCGATGAGCACCGCGTGGGCCAGGCCCAGGGGCTTCTCCTGGGGGATGTAGGTGATCCGCAGGCCGAACTTCGACCCGTCGCCCACCGCTTCCTCGATCTCGGCGGCGGTGTCTCCGACGACCACCCCGACCTCGGTGATACCGGCCGCGGCGATGGACTCCAGACCGTAGAAGAGTACGGCTTTGTTCGCCACGGGCACGAGCTGTTTGGCCGAGGTGTGAGTGATCGGCCGCAGTCGTGTACCGGCGCCTCCGGACAGCACGAGAGCCTTCATCTGCGTCACCTTAGCCCGTATCCGGCGGAACGGGGGCTTCACATGAACAGCTCAAACGACAAAGGACGGTGAGAACCGTGAGAGGAGGGCGGCCGCGGCCCGTCGGCGACCGGCTCGCGGGCCGGTCAGTCCTCGCCCCGCACGATGTTCCATTCGGGGGTGGTGTGCGCGGTGGGCGGGGCGCTCCCGTCCTCGACGGCCGGCAGGCAGGTCCGTAGGGCGGCCTGCTCGCGCAGGCGGCGGGCCCTGGACCAGCCCGTCTCGGCGCGGCGGGCGACGGGTTTTCCGGTGATCTGCGAGGTCACGGCGCTTCCACTTCCTTCTGCGTCCGGTAACGCTCCCGGCCCGCACCGGGCCGGGAGCAGCATCTTTGTTCGATCTCCGCCGGGTCCCCGGCGGCGGGCCCGTCAAACGCCGGGCGCGCGGCTCAGGTGTTGGGCCTGGCCACGCTGATGTCGCCGAGGGCCGACTCGGGGTCGCGTTCCATGGCCAGGTCGCCGAGGGCGACGATGCCCACGGGGCGCCCGTCCTCGACGACGGGGATGCGGCGCACGGCGTGCTCGCGCATCAGCTCGACGGCGTGGTCGAGGTCGTCCTCGGGGGTGACGGTGACCGGGTCGCCGCTGATCGCGTCGGCCACGGTGGTCCGCTCGGGGTCACCGCCCTCCGCGATCGACCGCACCACGAGGTCGCGGTCGGTGACCAGGCCACGCAGCCGGTCGTCGTCGGTGACCAGGACGGCACCCAGGTCCTGGTCCCGCATGATCCGGGCGACCTCCCGGACGGATGCCCGCGGCTCCACCGTCACCGGTGCCGCGGTCATGATGTCGCTGACGTGCTGGGACATGACGGATACCTCGCTCTTCGGCTCCGGCGGCGACGGTCCTCACCGCTCGGCCGCCGGGTACCCGCGCACAGGCGTCTGTCATCCGTTCAGCGCAATCTCGCTCCACACCTGTTTGCCCCCGCTGACGGGCACCGTCCCCCACACCGCCGACATCGCCTCGACGAGGAGGATGCCGCGTCCGCCCGTGGCCTCCCAGCCGATGCTGGTCGGCTTCACGGGGGTGCGGGGCGAGGAGTCGGTGACGGCGACGCGCAGCCGGTGGTTGACGAGGGTGAGATCCAGGCGGACCCGGCCGTCGGTGTGCACGAGGGCGTTGGTGACGAGCTCGGAGACCACGAGCAGCACGGGGTCCATGGCCTCGCCGGGCACGCCCCAGGTGCGCAGGGTGCGGCGGCTGAAGCGGCGCGCGTGCCGGACCGCCTCGGGGACCCGCCACACGGTCCAGCCCTCGCGCAGCGGACGGACGGCCATGCCGTCGTAGCGCATCAGCAGCAGGGCGACGTCGTCGCTGCGGCGGGCGTTGCCGAGCAGGACGTCGGCGACGAGACCGAGGTGGGCGGGGTCGGAGCCGGCCAGGCCCTGGGCGAAGCGGTCCATGCCCTCGTCGATGTCGGCCTCGTGGGTCTCCACCAGGCCGTCCGTGGTCAGCGCGAGGACGGTGCCGGGCTGGAGCCGCAGGGGGCTCATCGGGAAGTCGGCGCGCAGCACCACGCCCAGCGGCGGACCGCTTTCCGCCTCGGGGATCTCCGTTACGCCGTCCGGGTGACGCAGCACCGGGGGCAGGTGTCCGGCGCGCACGTACCAGGCGGAGCCCTCCTCCATGTCGACGTCGACGTAGCAGCAGGTGGCGAAGAGGTCGGTCTCCATGTCCATGAGGAGACGGTTGGCGTGCGAGACCACGACGTCCGGTGGGTGGCCCTCGACGGCGTAGGCGCGCAGCGCCGTGCGCATCTGGCCCATCAGGGTGGCGGCGCCCGCGCTGTGGCCCTGCACGTCACCGATGACGAGGGCCACGTGGTTGTCGGGCAGCGGGATCACGTCGTACCAGTCGCCGCCGAGTTCCAGTCCGGCCGTGCTCGGCAGGTAGCGGGCTACGGCGACCGCGCCGGGCAGCTTGGGCAGCCGGCGGGGCAGCAGCTGGCGCTGGAGCATGCCGACGAGCTCGTGTTCGGCGTCGAAGGCGTGGGCGCGCATCAGTGCCTGTCCGGCGAGGCCGGCGGAGGCCGTGAGCAGGGCGCGTTCGTCGGGGCCGAAGTCGTGCGGGTTGTCCCAGCCGATCAGACAGGCGCCCGCCATGTGCCCGGCGGCGGCCAGCGGCAGCACGGCGAGTCCACCGGGGCCGACCTCGGCCAGGGCGGGTTCCAGGGCGGTGCCGGCGGGCCAGATCTGGGCGCGGCCCTCACGCAGGGCGGCGCCCAGGGTGGGCATGGCGCGTACGGGCGCGTCCGGCCACTCGCCGCGCCACTCCAGGCGCCACAGCTCCGGCCACGCCTCCGGCTCGGGCGGGTCGAGGACGGTGACGACGAGCCGCTCGTTCTCCAGCTCGGCGAGGGCGATCCGGTCGGCCTGGAGCGGCTCGCGCAGGGCGGAGACGACGGCCTGGCTGACGTCCCTGACGGTCCCGGCGGTCGCCAGGGCCGCGGCCAACCGCTGGACCCGGGTCACGTCGGTGACCTCGG
The DNA here is from genome assembly GCF_056435735.1 of Streptomyces sp. NPDC043878. Classification (NCBI taxonomy): domain Bacteria; kingdom Bacillati; phylum Actinomycetota; class Actinomycetes; order Kitasatosporales; family Streptomycetaceae; genus Streptomyces; species Streptomyces sp. NPDC043878. Next base: position 237,800 of record NZ_JBWKDW010000010.1, on the reverse strand, counting down.
AGCGCAGGGAGGAGGCGTCCGTGACGGTCCCCACCAGCCGGGCCGGGTGGCCCTCGCCGCCGGACACCAGACGGCCGCGCAGCCGCAGCCACTTCGGCGGGCCGGTGGGCTGGAGGATGCGGAACTCCAGCTCCCGGTCGCCGATGGACATGTGGTCGGCCTCGACCACGGACATCAGCGAGGGCAGGTCCTCCGGCACGGTGCGGCCGAGGAGGGACTCCACCTTGCCGTCGAACTCGGGCCGGCCGAGGCCGAACAGGTCGAGGATGTCCTCGCCGACCTCGACCCGGCCGGTGTCCATGGCGAGACTGAAAGCGTTGGAGCGCAGTCGCTCACCCTCCCTCGCCGCGGCCGTGGGCGGGCAGACGACGGCGGCGGCGATCAGTGCCAGACAGGCGCGCTCCTCGTCGTCGAAGCCGCCCGGGTTTTCGCCGACGGCCAGCAGACAGGCCCGGTCGGCGTCCGCGAACGCGGGCAGCACGGCGAGGTGGAAGTCCCACGCGGGCCCACGCCGGGAGTCCGCGCAGGCGGCGAGTTCCCCGGGGTCCCGCCACACCGGCCGGCCGGTGCGCTGCGCCTCGGCCACCGGGGAGTGACCGTCCGTGGGATAGCTGTCGCGCAGTCCGTAGACGGTGCGCGGCACCCCGGCGGACTCGACCAGACCGAGCTGGCCGCCGTCCTCGCCGGGCGCGTAGACCGCGGCGAACGTCGCCCCGGCGAAGACGAGCGCCTGCTCCAGTACACGGCGCAGCCGTTGGGGTGAGTCGGGACCGTCCGACAGCGATCTGAGGGCAACTTCGGCTCGCAGTGTTCTCTTTCTGCGTCCGGTAGCGCCCTCACTGACCACGTTCGCCATTACAGCGCGTATCGGGCACCCGCGCAGCCCCTGGGACCGTTCCGTGGCGCGCCCGGGGCGTGCCGGGGAGTGCGCCCGGGGCGGCGGACGCTCGAAACCGCCCGAACATGTGTTGACCCATGCGTTCCGCACGGTGAGCTCGTGACAGTCGTGACTGTCCGTGGCCGGGGCCCGGCTGGAAGGCTCGGTGCCGGGCCCGAGAGGGGGACGCATGGACAAGCGCTACGAGGTGTACGCGCTCGCCGACAGACACTTCTACGAGACGCCGGACCGGCTGTCGGCGGACGGCCGGGACGCCGCTCCGCTGTACCGGACGGCCCGGCGCGAGGTCCCCGAGGGGTGGGCCTCGGCCCGGGTCGGGGACTGGCTGACGCTGACCCCGCTCGGCCCCGACGGGGAGGCCGAGGCCGGTCCGGCCCAGGGCTGGAAGATCCACGCCTCGGCGACCCGGCACGACGCCGAGAAGATCGCCGGCATCGTGTGGGACTACTGCGTGCCGCGCCGCATCCCGTTCAAGTTCGTGCCGGGCCCGCATCTGCTGCACCTGCGCAACACCAAGTACGCGGCCCGCGACGGCAGCGGCAAGTTCGTCACCGTCTACCCGGCGGACGAGGAACAGCTGCACGTCGTACTGCGCGAGCTGGGCGCTCTGCTGGAGGGCTTCGAGGGGCCGTACATCCTCACCGACCTGCGCTGGAACGAGGGCCCGCTGTACGTCCGCTACGGCGCATTCGCGCGCATGTTCGTCGTCGACGAGCGGGGATCGCTGGTGCCGGCGGTGCGGGACGGCGCGGGACAGCTGGTGCCGGACCGGCGGGCGCCGTCCTTCCAGGTGCCGGAGTGGGTGACGCTGCCCGCGTTCCTCCAGCCGCAGCTGGAGGCCCGCAACACCACCACGGTCGGCGAGCTGCCGTACCGCATCGAGAAGGCGCTGCACTTCTCCAACGGCGGCGGGGTCTACGCGGGCACCGACACCCGCGACGGGCGCCGGGTGGTACTGAAGGAGGGCCGGCCGCACGCCGGCCTCGCCTCCGACGGCGCGGACGCGATCGCCCGGCTGGAGCGGGAGAAGCAGGCTCTGGAGCGGGTGGCGGGCACCGGGGTGGTGCCCGAGGTGCGGGACTGGTTCACGCTCGGCGACCACCGGTTCCTGGTGATGGACTTCCTGGAGGGACGGCCCCTCAACGCGTTCTTCGCCGAGCGGCATCCGCTCCTCGCCACGGACCCCGATCCGGAGGCCGTGGCCGCCTACGCGGCGTGGGCGGTGCGCATCCACCGGGCGGTGGAGCGGGCGGTGGAGGCGGTGCACGCGCGCGGGATCGTCTTCAACGACCTGCACGTCTTCAACATCATGGTGGCGCCGGACGAGGAGTCGGTGTACCTGGTCGACTTCGAGGCGGCCGCCCCCGTCTCCGAACAGGGCCGCCAGGTGGTCGCCCACCCCGGGTTCTTCGCCCCGCCCGACCGTCGGGGCATCGACGTCGACCGCTACGCGCTGGCCTGTCTCCGACTCGCCCTGTTCCTGCCCGTCACCACGCTGTTCGTGGTCGACCGCGGCAAGGCCGCCCACCTGGCGGACGTCATCCGGGAGGAGTTCCCCGACGTACCGCGGGAGTTCCTCGACGAGGCGGTCGCCGAGATCACCCGGGACGTCGCCGGCGGCACCCGGCCGCCCTCGCCGCCCTCGTTCGTGGAACCCGGCGACTGGCCCTACAGCCGCGACTCCATGGTCAAGGCGATCCTCGCGTCGGCCACCCCCGAGCGCGACGACCGGCTCTTCCCCGGGGACATCGCCCAGTTCTCCGACGGCGGCGGCCTCGGCCTGGCGCACGGCGCGGCCGGTGTGCTGCACGCGCTGGCCGAGGCCGGCGGAGAGCGCTACGAGGAGGGCGAGCGCTGGCTCCTCGCCCGCACCGCCCCGCCGCCCGTGGGCACCCCGCTCGGCCTCTACGACGGTCTCGCGGGCGTCGCCCACGTCCTGGACCGGCTCGGGCACCGGCAGCGGGCCCTCGACCTGGTCGAGGCGATCCTCCGGGAACGCTGGCAGAACCTGTCCTCCGACCTGCACGGCGGGCTCGCCGGCCTCGGCCTGGTCCTGGGCTCACTGGCGCGCACCACCGGCGAGCGGGAACTCGGCGAGCGGGCCGCCGAGGCCGCGCACCTCCTCGTCCGCCGGCTCGCCGAGCCGCGCCCGGCCAAGCCGCGGCCGCGGGCCGGGCTGATGCGGGGCGCGAGCGGGCCGGCGCTGTTCCTGCTGCGGCAGTACGAGGCGACCGGCGAGCCGGAACTGCTGGCGGCGGCCGGCCTGGCGCTGCGCCGGGACCTCGAGGGCTGCGTGTTCCGCGAGGACGGCGCGCTGGAGGTCGACGAGGGCTGGCGGACCCTGCCCTATCTCGGCGACGGCAGCGTGGGCGTCGGCATGGTCCTCGACGACTACCTCGCCCACGCCGCCCACGACACCGGGGAGTTCCACCGGGCCCGCTCCGGCGCCCTGACCGCCGCCGGCTCCCGCTTCTACGCGCAGCCCGGCCTCTTCCAGGGCCGCGCCGGGATGATCCTGCACCTGGCCCGGACCACCGCGCCCGGCGCCACCGCGGACCGGCTCGCGCGCCAGGTCGCCGGCCTCGGCTGGTTCGCCATGTCCTACCAGGGCCAACTGGCCTTCCCCGGGCACCAGATGATGCGTCTGTCGATGGACCTGGGCACCGGAACGGCAGGGTGCCTGCTCGCGCTCGGCGCGGCCCTCGACCCGGGGAGCACCGCTCACCTGCCGTTCCTGCCGCCGCTCGGGCGGCCCACACCACGCGGCTCCGCGCACTGACGGAGTCGTGATCAGACCCCGTCCCCACGGGTGAACACCACGGAAACCACACGGAAGGAAGTAACAGACATGGCACTTCTCGACCTGCAGACGATGGAGTCCGACGAGCACACCGGAGGTGGCGACAGCACGGTCAGCCTGCTCTCCTGCATCAGCGCGGCGAGCGTCCTGCTCTGTCTCTGACGGACGCCGCGCAACCGGGGCCCCGGGCGACCCGCTCCCGCGAGGGAGGGGCCGCCCGGGGTCCTTCGCCCACCCCAGCCACCTCCTCGATCCCGGATGCGAGGGCCGCAGCCGTATGACGACCCGTGCGCCCACCCCCACGCTGCTGGGCCCCGCCACCCGCCACAGCGGCGGCCGTTGCCTGGCCCTGTGCCTGCTGAGCGTCGCGGCGACCGGGACCGGCCTGCTGCTGCCGGCCGCGCTCGGCCGCACCCTGGACCTGCTGCTGGCGCGGGACCCGGCCGGCCGCTGGGTGCTGTACTGCGCGTCGCTCGTCCTGCTGCTCGCCCTGCTCGACGCCTGCCAGACCGTGCTCGGCGCCACCGTCGACGCCCGCACCACCGCGTGGCTGCGCCGCCGGCTCACCGGACACGTACTGGCCGTGGGCCCGAGGGCGGCCGCCCGCTTCGGGCCGGGAGACCTCGTGGCGCGGCTCGTCGGCAACGCGGCCCAGGCCGGCACCGCGCCGGCCTCCCGCGCCGCCCTGCTGGCCGCGCTCGCCGGGCCCCTCGGGGCGACGGTCGCGCTCGGCCTGATCGACGGGTGGCTGGCGGCCGTCCTCCTCGCCGGGGCCCCCGTGCTCACGCTGCTGCTGCGCGCCTTCGCCCGCGACACCTCGCGGTGCGTGGAGCGCTACCAGCGGGCCCAGGGGCTGATCGCGGGCGCGCTGGCCGAGGCCGTCGACGGCCACCGCACCATCGCCGCGGCCGGTACGGCCGGCAAGGAGACGGCGCGCGTCCTGCGTCCGCTGCCGGACCTGTCCCGCGCGGGCCACGAGATGTGGCGGGTGCAGGGCCGGGCCGCGGGCCAGGCCGTCGCCGTCGCGCCGCTGCTCCAGCTCGGTGTCGTCGCCGTGGCGGGCGTCCTGCTCACCCGGCACCGGCTGTCCCTGGGCGAGGTGCTGGCGGCCTCCCGCTACGCGGTCCTGGCGAGCGGTGTGGGCATGCTGGTCGGCCGGCTCGCGGCGCTGGCCCGCGCCCGGGCGGCGGCCGTCCGCCTCGACGAGGTCATGACGGAACCGGCCCCCGCGCACGGCGAGCGCCGGCTGCCGCCCGGTCCCGGCCGGCTGGAGCTGCGCGGGGTGAGCGTCCGGCGCGGGGGACGCACCGTGCTCGACGGCGTCGACCTGGTCGTCCCCGGCGGGACGGCGCTCGCCGTGGTCGGCCGCTCCGGCACGGGCAAGTCGCTGCTGGCCGCGGTCGCCGGCCGCCTGACCGACCCGGACGCCGGGGAGGTGCTGCTGGACGGCGTCCCGCTGCCCGCGCTGGCCCACGACGAGCTGCGCCGGGCCGTCGGCTACGCCTTCGAACGCCCCGCCCTGCTGGGCGCCACCGTCGCCGACACGATCGGGCTCGGCCCCACGCCCCCCTCTGCCGCCCGGGTCCGGGAGGCGGCCCGCACCGCCCGCGCGGACGACTTCGTACGCCGTCTGCCCGAGGGGTACGCCACCGCGTGCGCCGACGCCCCGTGCTCCGGCGGGGAGGCCCAACGCCTCGGTCTGGCACGGGCGTTCGCCCACGGGGGCCGCCTGCTGATCCTCGACGACGCCCTCTCCAGCCTGGACACGGTCACCGAGGCGCACATCACCGACGCCCTGCTGAGCGGCGGCTTGGGCACCACCCGCCTGCTGGTCGCCCACCGCGCGACGACGGCGGCCCGCGCCGACACGGTGGCCTGGCTGGACGCGGGCCGCCTCCGAGCGATGGCCCCCCACACCCACCTGTGGCGAATCCCGGAGTACCGAGCGGCATTCGGCACCGACCCCCTCGAACCCGGCCCGCCCACCGACAGGGAGCGTGAAGCGGCGCCGGGCGAGCGCGGGGGCGGCGGCCCGGCGGAGGGCGGGGAGGCGGTCAGCAGCGGGGCGGGCGGAGAAGAGGCGGTCGCCGGCTCCACCGTCCGGGGTCCGGCGGCCGGGGGGCCGGCGTGAGGGGCGGGGTGTGGTGGCGGGGGGTCGGGTTTCTGCGGGAGCGGTGGGCGGTCGTGGTGCGGCTCGTCGGCTGGTCGGTGCTGGAGACCGGGCAGACGTTCCTCCTCGGCTACGCGCCCGCCCGCGCCCTCGACGACGGCTTCCTGCGGGGGCGTGCCGAGGCCGGAGTCGGCTGGCTCGCGGTGGCGGCCCTCGGCGTCGTCGCCGGGGCGTACGGCACCGCGCGCGTGTACGCCGCCGTCGCCGCGCTCGTCGAACCGCTCCGGGACCGGCTGGTCACGCGCGTGGTCGAGCGCGGGATACGGGAGGCGGACCGGGGCGCGCTCTCGGGCCTCACCCAGCAGGTGGAGATCGCCCGGGACACCTTCGCCGGACTGGTGATGGTCTCCCGGTCCTTCGTGTTCACCGCTGCCGGCGCCCTGGTCGGGCTGTTCTCGCTCGACCCGCTGCTGCTGCTCGTCGTCGGTCCGCCGCTGCTCGCCGGCGTCGGCCTGTTCGCGGCGACCCTGCGACCGCTGGCCCGCAGGCAGGAGTCCTTCCTCCGCGCCGACGAGGCCCTGGCCGACCGGCTGGGCGTGGTCGGGCCGGGACTGCGGGACATCACGGCGGCCGGGGCGGAGCACCGGATCGCCGCCGACACGGGGACCCTGGTGGACGCGGAGCTGCGGGCCGCCCGCTCCCTCGCCCGTTTCGGCGCGCTGCGGGTGGCCGCCCTCGCGCTCGGCGGGGAGCTGCCGATCGTGCTGCTGCTCGTCACCGCGCCCTGGCTCCTCGCCCACGGCGTCACGGCGGGCGGCCTGGTCGGCGCCCTCGCGTACGTCACGCAGTCCCTGCTGCCCGCCCTGAACAACCTGGTCCACGGCCTGGGCACGAGCGGCTCCCGCCTCGCGGTGGTCCTGCGACGTCTCGTACCGGACCGGTCCGGTCACCGGCCGGAGGTTCCGGCGGCCCGACCGGAGCGTCCGGAGCCGCACAGCAGCCCCCCTGGCCCCGATGACTCCGACGGCCCCGACGGCCCCGACGACTCGGACAGCCCCGACGACTCCGCGGGCCCTCCGCCTGCCGCCGTGCCCACAGCGCCCACGCGGCAGGCGTACCGCACCGCGCCCGAACGCGCCGGTGAGCGCGCCCCCGCCCTCACCCTGCGCTCCGTCACCTTCGCCTACGGGCCGGCCGCCGTCCCCGTGATCCAGGACCTGGACCTCGTCCTGCCGGCCGGAGCCCATCTGGCCGTGGTCGGTCCGAGCGGTATCGGCAAGTCGACACTGACGGCACTGGTGGCGGGCGTACTCCGGCCGCGTCACGGGACGATCCGGGTGTGCGGGTGGCCGGTGCCCGGCCGGCGGGCGGCCGCCCGCCGGGTGCTCATCCCGCAGGAGGCGTACGTGTTCACGGGCACCCTCGCCGAGAACCTCGGCCACCTGCGGCCGGACCCCGTGCCGGAGACGGAACTGCTCGCCGCGGCAGACGCGGTCGGTCTCACCCCGCTGCTCGAACGGCTCGGCGGCCCGCCGGCCCGGGTCGAGCCCGCCGCGCTGTCCGCCGGCGAGCGGCAGCTGATCGCGCTGACCCGGGCCTATCTGTCGTACGCCCCCCTGGTGCTGCTGGACGAGGCGACCTGCCACCTGGACCCGCGGGCGGAGCAGCGCGCGGAGGACGCGTTCGCGCGCCGGCCCGGCGGAACTCTGCTGGTGGTCGCGCACCGGATCAGCTCGGCCCGCCGGGCCGGCCGGGTGCTGGTGATGGACGGCCGGGACACGACGCAGGGGACCCACGACGAGCTCGTGCGGTGCTCGGCGCTCTACCGCGACCTGGTCGGCGGCTGGACGCCCGGGCCCGCCGGGCCGTCAGAGCCAGCCCTCCCCCTGCGATATCCGGATCGCGTCGATGCGGTTGCGGGCCCCGGTCTTGCGGGTGATGGCGGCCATGTAGTTGCGCACGGTCCCGTGGGACAGGTGCAGGTTGCCGGCGATCTCGGCGATGGAGGCGCCCTCGGCCGCGAGGGTTAGCACACTCAGCTCGCGGCGGGTCAGCGGCATCTCGGCGGCCTTGAGGAAGCCGAAGCCCAGCGAGTCGTCAACGAAACGTTTCCCCTTGGCGACGTCACGGATGCCGTTCACCAGGTGTTCCGGCGAGCCGCACTTGTCGACATAGCCGAGCGCGCCCGCCTCCAGCGCCCTCTTCAGCAGACCCGGCCGGTTCGCGTCGGCGAGCACCAGCAGCCTCGGCCTGGCCGGCCCCGGACCGCGCGCGCACAGCTCGCCGAGCGGCGGGAGGCCGTACGCCTCCTCGCACTCCAGGTCGGCCGCGCAGACGTCCGGCCGTACCGCCCGTACGCCGGTCGAAGCGCTGCGCCACGGAGTGTCGTACACCCCCAGGTCCGGTTCCCGGCGTAACCACTCCGCCAAAACCGATCTCACAAGACACGCGTCGTGCACCAGAAGCACCCGGATCACTGCCGCCCCTTCAGCTTGCCCGCCGGTTCTCGGTCCTCAACCAGTGCCCAGTTGTATAGGTCCGTGACCGCTGAAGGGCGCGAAGTTCCGGCCAACGGGGAGCGCGGGGGCGCACACACGGCGCCCGTACCGCTGGGCGCGCATCCAGCGAGGGGGAATGGGCGGGGCCCGTCGGGGTAGGCCGGCCACCGTCCCGCGTCCCGGGCATCGCCGTGTCCGGGCGCCGCCGCCGCGGCTCCCACCGTGCGCGACGGGCCGCCAGGAGGCAGATTTGTTCCCGGGACCCGTCGCGCGGCGGCGGTGTCGGTGGCGTCCGGTGCGCCGAACCCCGTGCCGAGGGAGGTGGTCGGCGTGTCCGACGGACGACCGTCCGCGCAGGCACCGGCGACCTCCCGGACGCGGGTGGGCCGGCCGCTGCTGTCCCTCGCCCTGGCCTCGATGATGGAGGAGGTCGACGCGCACTCGGGCGCGGTGTACCTGATGGCGGCCGACGAGCCCGTACTGGAGATGGCGGTCATGGCCGGGATGCCCCGGGCGTTCGCCGCGCCCTGGGAGCGGGTGGGCCTCAGCGCCCCGATCCCGGTGGCCGAGTCGGTGCGCGAACGGCGCCTGGTGTGGGTCGGCGGCGAGGAGGACATGGCGGCCCGCTATCCGCGGATCGCCGTGGTGCTGCCCTACCCCTTCGCCCTGGCCGCCCTGCCGGTCGCGACCGAGTCCACCGTGTACGGCGCGATCTTCGTGACCTGGCCGGGCTCGCATCCCCCCGAGCTGTCCGGCCGGGACCGCGACCATCTGACGGCCGCCTGCGACCGGCTCGCGGTCCGGCTGGAGCGGGCCATCGCGGAGAACCACCCGCTGCACCCCGAGCCGGATCTGCTCGCCGGGTCACCGCTCACGGGTGCGGCCGGCGCGCCCGGCACGCTGGAGGCGGCCCGGATGGTGGCGCGGCTGCCGTACGGACTGTGCTCGCTCGATCTGCACGGCCGGGTGAGCTTCGCCAACCCGGCGGCGGCCGAGTTGATCGGCGTACCGGTGAGCCGGTTGCTCGGCGCCCAGCTGTGGGCGTCGGTGCCCTGGCTCAACGACCCGGTGTACGAGGACCGTTACCGGGCCGCGCTGCTCAGCCAGGACACCACCTCGTTCGTGGCGCTGCGCCCGCCCGGCGCGTGGCTGTCGTTCCGTATGTACCCGAGCAGGACCGGGCTGAGCGTGCGCATCAGCCGGGCGCGGGCCGTGACGGAGATGAACCGGCGCGGGCCGCCCGAGCTTGGCGACGCCCCGTCCCGGCTGGTCACCATCTCCCAGGTGCTGTCGCTGGCCGGTGCGCTGACCGAGGCCGTGGGGGTGCAGGACGTGGTGCAGCTGGTCGCGGACGAGATCGCCCCGGCCGTCGGCAGTCAGGCGCTGGTCGTCCTCGGCTCCCGGAGCGGCCGGCTGCACGTGCTGGGCCACCGGGGCTATCCGGACGCGCAGCACATCGTGCGGCGGTTCGACGGGCTGCCGCTGGCCGAGCAGACGCCCGGCACGCAGGTCCTGAAGTCGGGGCTGCCCGCGTTCTTCGAGTCCCGGCAGCAGTTGGAACGCCTCTACCCGACCCGGTACGCGGCGCCGGACGGCTTCGCGGCCTGGGCCTACCTGCCGCTGATCGCCTCCGGACGCCCCGTGGGCACATGTCTGCTCGCCTACGCCGACACGCACCCCTTCCCCGCGGACGAGCGGGCCGTGCTCACCAGTCTCGGCGGGCTGATCGCGCAGGCCCTGGAGCGGGCCCAGCTCTACGACGCCAAGCACCAGCTGGCCCACGGCCTGCAGGAGGCCCTGCTCCCGCACTCCCTGCCGTCGCTGCCCGGTATCGACGCGGCCGCCCGCTATCTCCCCGCGACCCAGGGCATGGACATCGGCGGTGACTTCTACGACCTGGTGCCGACGCGGGGTGCGGCGGCCGCGGTGATCGGTGACGTGCAGGGCCACAACGTGACGGCGGCGGGGATGATGGGGCAGATCCGTACCGCCGTCCGCGCGTACACGACCGTCGGGCAGCCACCCGAGGAGGTCATGCGCAGCACCAACCGGCTGCTCATCGACCTGGGTTCCGACCTGTTCGCCAGTTGCCTGTACCTGCGGCTCGATCCGGCGCGCGGGCGGGCCGTGATGTCCCGTGCGGGGCACCCGCCCCCACTGCTGAGACGGCCGGACGGCCGGGTACGGGTGCTCGACCTCGCCGGCGGTCCGCTGCTCGGCATCGACGACTCGGCGACGTATCCGACGACGGAGGTCGACTTCGCCCCCGGCTCGGTGCTCGTCCTCTACACCGACGGGCTGATCGAGGCGCCGGGGGTGGATCTGGAGGACGCGCTCGCCGACCTCGGGCAGCGGCTCGCCGACGCCGGCGAGTGGCCGCTGGACGAACTGGCCGACCACGTCGTCCGGCACAGCGCGGCCACCCGGGAACGGCTCGATGACGTCGCGCTGCTGCTGCTCAGGGCGCGGGGGGCCGACTGAGCGGTGCCCCCTCACGCACAGCGGTCCGGCCCTCCCGCCGGAGGGCCGGACCGATCCACCGCCGGCCGGACCGCGGGCGGGTCCGGAACGGTGGAGCTGTGTGACCGAGTGACTCGGTGAACCAGTGACTCGGCTGAGTGGTTCGGTGAACCTGTGGCTCGGTGAACCTGTGGCTCGGTGAACCTGTGAGTCTCCGTGCCGGTGACTCGGCAGCTCGTGACGCGGCGGCCGAGGGGGCTCGGTGAGCCGGTGGCTCAGAGACCGGGATGGCTCACTGGGACTGCGTCGCCCCGGAGTCGTCCGCCGTGCCGGTACCGGTGCCGGTCTCGTCGCCGGTACCCGTGTTGTCGCCGGTACCCGTACCGGTTCCGGTGTCGTCACCGCCGACCACGTCACCGCCGGTCTGGTCACCACCGACCGCGTCGCCACCGGCCTGCTCGCCGCCGACCGCGTCACCGCCGGTCTGGTCACCGCCGACCGCGTCGCCACCGGCCTGCTCGCCCGCCTGGTCGCCGGCGCCGCCGGCCTGGTCGCCCGCGCCGCCGGCCGCGTCACCCGCGCCGAGGGTCGCGCCGACCGCCGTGAGGGCGGTGGTGACCGGCTGGAAGAACGTCTCGCCGCCGGCCGTGCAGTCGCCGCTGCCGCCCGAGGTCAGGCCGACCGCGCCGCCGGCCTGGGTGAACAACGAGCCGCCACTGTCGCCGGGTTCGGCGCAGACGTCGGTCTGGATGAGACCGGTGACGGTGCCCTCTGGGTAGTTCACGGTGGCGTCGAGTCCGAGGACCGTTCCGTCGTTGAGGCCGGTGGTGCTGCCCATCCGGAAGACCTGGGTGCCGACGGTGGCTTCCTCCGCCTGGGCGATCTGGACGGTCTTCCCACCGCCGACGTTGACCTCGCTCGGCGCCACGGTGGCCGGGTCGTCGTACTTCACGAGCGCGAAGTCGCCGTCGCCGGGGAAGGTGGCCTGGTCGACGGTGGCGATCGGCTGACCGTCCTGCGCGTCCGACCACGTCTTGGCCGCGACACCGCAGTGGCCCGCGGTGAGGAACGCCGGACTGCCGTCGCCCGCGGTGACGTTGAAGCCGAGCGAGCAGCGCGCGCCGCCGCCGAATATCGCGTCACCGCCCGAGACGAAGGTCTTGAACGTCCCGGCCGACTTCTTGATGGTCGCCATGTTCGAGCCGAGGCCCTGGACGGTCGACTCCAGCGTGTCCCACTTGCTGCCGGTGACCGTGCTGTCCGCGGTGACGAGGATCTTGTTCGTCTTGGGGTCGACGGCCCAGGCGGTGCCCGGGATGGTCGCCTCGGCCTTGAGCGTCTTCGCTCCGGCGGCGAGTTCGGCGAGGCTGTTGTCGACCTCGCGGACGGCCGCGCCGGCCTTCTTGGCCTGCACGATCACGTTGTTGTTGTCGCCGGGCACGACGTTCACGACGAGCTGCTTGCTGGCGGCGTCGTAGTACGAGCCCGCGAAGGCGTCGCCGAGCAGGTTCTGCAGCTGCGAGGCGAGATCCGAGGCGTCGTCCGCCTTGAAGGTCTTGACGGAAGCGCCGTTCGTTCCGCTGTCCTGGGACGCGTTGGCGTTCGGCAGCAGGAGAGCGGCTGCTCCCAGGGCGGCGACGCCGCCCACTGCGATGGCGGCCTTGCGCTTCGGAATTCGCTTGTGACTCAAACTTCTCGACCTCCTGAGGGACCGGAGTGTGTGCCGCCGTTCGGCAGCTTGTGTGGGGCGCCTGGATGGCTGTTGGTACGCACGGGCTCCGTGGGGCGTTCAATGCCGGACCCCGACAAACTTTGTGCGGATGCGAATCGGCCACGGTCCGCGTCCGGTCGGGCGGGGCCGGGAACACTCCGGCCGGCCCCGCTGACCAGGGCAGGAAGCGGGGTCGCGTGGCCCTCGCCCAAGGACTCGACACGCAGGCCCAGTTCGAGCGTCCTGGGAGCGGATCACGCCGGCTGACGAGGCGTCGGGCCCGCCCGGGGCGCGCGCCGCCACGGTGTGCGCGCCGTCGGACCGAAAGACGCCCGCGGGGCCAAGTGCCCACGGGATCACGGACGGAGGCGCTGAGTGACCAACTGGTCACCCGGCGTCCGTCAGGCGGAGCGGAATCCCGGCTTCAGCGAATCTGCACATCCCGTGCGCGACGGGCTCACCACGCTCGGGGGATCTGCACAAGCCGCCGGTGCCGCCCATGCCATTGGCGAGGTGTGTCGCATTCGCGCGCGCCCGGCAAGGGGTGGTACGCGGTGATGCCGTGCCACATGTGAAGAAGTCGCCGCCGAGCCGTGCGCACTCCTGCACGGTTCGGCGCCACGGGGACACAAATGCGCTGGTGGGACGTCTGGTTGATTGGATGCGCCGACCCGCCGCGTGCTTTGATCCATCGCACCGCGGGAGCCGCCAAGGGCTTCGGGACAACGGACGCCCGGCGCCCGCGGTCGCGGCCGTCATCTGTCCCCAGAGGGGGCCGCTCCCCCCTTGTGAACATCCGTATGAAGGGAAGTCCCCCCATGAACTCCACCCCCCAGGTTGAGACCGTCGAGATCTCCGACGCGGAGCTCGACAACGTCTCCGGCGGTCTGTCCCTGAACGCCGTCGGCACCGTCACCGGCCTGGTGGACGGCGTTGCCCCGGTCTCCGGCCTGGTCAACACGGTCGTCGGCACCGTCGAGGGTGTCACCGGCCTCAACACCGCCCCGGTCGCGGGCCTGGTCGCCGGTCTCTGACCGCACCTTGTTGCCGGGAGTCCCGGAGCCGTCACCGGCTCCGGGACTTCTCAACGTCGTAGAAGATCTCTCGCACAGGTGAGGGAAGTTCCTTGCAGTTCCGCCAACAGGCCCTCGCCAAGCTCCAGTCGCCCGAGGAGCTCGACCTTCCGGTGCGTTTCGCCCGCCCCCAGGGCTGGCTGGCCCTCGCCGTGACGGTGGCCGTCGTCGCGGCCGCCTCCGTCTGGGCGGTCACCGGTTCCGTCGCCTCCACCGTCGGCGCGCCCGCCGTCCTCACGCACGGGGAGGGCAGTTACCTCCTGCAGAGCCCCGCGGCCGGCCAGGTCACCGCGGTCCTCGCCGAGCAGGGCGAACGCCTGCCCGCCGGCGCGCCCGTCCTCAAGGTCCGTACGGCCAGGGGCGACACCGTCGTGCGCGCCGTCGCCGCGGGACGCGTGACCGCGCTCGCCGCGACCATCGGGCAGATCATCCAGACCGGCGCGAACGTCGCCGCGGTGGAGAAGGTCGCCCGCGCCTCGGACCCGCTGTACGCCACGGTGTACGTGCCCGCCCAGAACGCGGCCGCCATCCCCGCCGGCGCGGCCGTGGACCTGACCGTCCAGTCGGTGCCCACCCAGCAGTACGGGGTGCTCCGCGGCCGGGTGAAGTCGGTGGACCGCTCCCCCCAGTCGGCGCAGGAGATCTCCGCGTTCCTCGGCGACAGCCAGCTCGGTGAGCAGTTCACGAAGGACGGCAGGCCCGTCGCCGTCCTCGTCCGGCTGGAACGGTCGGCCGGCACGAAGAGCGGCTACCGGTGGTCGTCCGCCGGCGGGCCGCCGTTCGCCCTCACCTCCATGACCATGGCCACGGGTTCGATCCGGCTGGCCGACCAGCGCCCCGTCGACTGGCTGTTGCCGTGAGTGCCGCGCAGGAGACCCGGGGCAGGCGCCGTGCCGCACCGCCGCCGCGCCGCCCGGTGCCCACCAGGCGGGGGAAGAGCGTCCGCACGCCCACCGTGCTCCAGATGGAGGCCGTGGAGTGCGGGGCCGCGTCCCTCGCGATGGTCCTCGGCCACTACGGCCGGCATGTCCCGCTGGAGGAGCTGCGGATCGCCTGCGGGGTCTCCCGGGACGGTTCTCGCGCGAGCAACCTGCTGAAGGCGGCCCGCGGTTACGGCCTGACGGCCAAGGGCATGCAGATGGACACCGCGGCCCTCGCCGAGGTGCGCTCGCCCGCCATCCTGTTCTGGGAGTTCAACCACTACGTCGTCTACGACGGCATGGGCCGGCGTCTCGGCCGCCGCGGGGTGTACGTCAACGACCCGGCCAAGGGCCGGCGTTTCGTGCCGATGGAGGACTTCGACACCAGCTTCACCGGTGTGGTGCTGGTCCTGGAGCCGGGTGCGGACTTCGAACGGGGCGGGCGCAGGCCGGGGTTGCTCGGCGCCATGCCGGCCCGGATGCGCGGCACCGCGGGCACGATGCCCGCCGCGGTGCTGGCCAGTCTGCTGCTGGTGGCGGTCGGCGCGGCGGTCCCCGCGCTCAGCCGTACCTATATCGACATGTTCCTGATCGGTGATCAGACCTCTCTGCTGGGCGTGCTGTTCGCGTCGATGGGGACGTGCGTACTGCTCACGCTCGTGCTGACCTGGCTCCAGCAGGCGAACCTGCTGCACGGCCGGATCATCTCCTCGACGCTCTCCAGCGCCCGCTTCCTGCGCCATCTGCTGCGGCTGCCCGTCACCTTCTTCTCCCAGCGCAGCCCGGCCGACCTGGTGCAGCGCCTCCAGTCGAACGACGCCGTGGCCGAGACACTGGCCCGCGACCTGGCGGCGGCGGGCGTGGACGCCGTGGTCGTGGTGCTCTACGCGGTCCTGCTGTACACCTACGATCCGCAGCTGACCTTCGTCGGGATCGCCGTGGCCCTGCTGAACGTGGTGGCCATGCGGGTCGTCGTGCGGCTGCGCGCCACCCGTACCGCCAAGCTGCGCGCCGACAGCGCCCGGCTCACCAACACCGCTTACACGGGCCTGCAGTTGATCGAGACGATGAAGGCGACCGGCGGTGAGGACGGCTACTTCCGCAAGTGGGCCGGGCAGCACGCCACCACCCTGGAGGAGCAGCAGCGGCTCGGTGTGCCGAGCGCCTGGCTGGGCGTGGTCGCGCCGACCCTGGCGTCCCTGAACAGCGGGCTGATCCTGTGGATCGGCGGAATGCGGGCGTTGGAGGGCGGGATCTCGGTCGGTCTGCTGGTCGCCTTCCAGGCGCTGGTCACCCGGTTCACCGCGCCGATCACCCGGCTGAACGGCGTCGCGGGCCGCATCCAGGACTTCGCGGCCGACGTGGCCCGGCTGAAGGACGTCGAGAACTTCCGGGCCGACCCGCTCTACGGCCGTCCCGGCGCCGGCGAGTCCACGCGCCGCCTGCACGGGCACGTCGAGCTGGAGAACATCTCCTTCGGCTACAGCCCGCTGGACAAGCCGCTGTTGACGGGTTTCGACCTGACGGTCGGCCCGGGGCAGCAGGTGGCCCTGGTCGGCGGCTCGGGCAGCGGCAAGTCCACCGTCTCACGGCTGATCTCGGGTCTGTACACACCGTGGGAGGGCGTGATCCGCATCGACGGACGGCGCCTGGAGGACATTCCGCGCGGGGCGCTCGCGGCCTCCGTCTCCTTCGTCGACCAGGACGTGTTCCTCTTCGAGGGCTCCGTCCGCGACAACGTGACGCTGTGGGACCCCTCGATCCCGGACGAGGCGGTCGTGGACGCGCTGCGGGACGCCGCCCTGTACGACGTCGTCATGCGCCGCCCGGGTGGCATCCACAGCCGGGTCGGGCAGGACGGCCGTAACTTCTCCGGCGGGCAGCGCCAACGTCTCGAGATCGCGCGGGCGTTGGTGCGTGGGCCCAGCATCCTGGTGCTGGACGAGGTCACGAGCGCGCTCGACGCGGAGACCGAGCAGATCGTGATGGACAACCTGCGCAGGCGTGGCTGTGCCTGCGTGGTGATCGCGCACCGGCTCAGCACGGTGCGCGACAGCGACGAGATCGTCGTGCTCCAGCACGGCACGATCGTGGAGCGCGGGCGGCACGACGCGCTGGTGGCACACGGTGGCGCGTACGCCGCGCTGGTCAGGGAGCGGTGAGATGACGACCGTCGGCGAGGGCGATCTGGTGCTCGGGGCGCTGGGCGCGACGGGCACGCCCGTCGACTGCTCCGGCCTCAACCGGCTCGACCTGGAGGGGCCGCAGGTGCTGTGGCTGGTCGCGGCCGGCGCCGTCGACCTGTTCGCCGTCGACGCGCAGGAGCGGGGCCACTGGCACCACCTGGGCCGGCTGGAGGCGGGCGCGCTGCTGCTGGGCCCGGTCGCGGGGCCCCGGCACACGCTGGTGGCACGCCCGTTGCGCGACTGCGTGGTGCGCCGCATCGCCCTGCGCGAGCTGTACCAGCCCCCGCACCCGCAGACCTGGTCCTACGACGCCTACGGCAACCCCCAGTACGTACCGCCGGCGTCGAGCCCGCTGGAGCACGCCCTGGCGCTGGGCGTCGGCCGTGGTCTGACGGTCCTGTTCCAGGCGCCGACGGCCACCGAGGGAGCCACGGCCGCCTCGGACGACGACGTCTTCTGGATGCAGGTACCGCCGGGCAGTGTGCAGTACGGCTCGCTGTACGGCGCGGAGGCGGCGGCCGACCTGCTGACGGACCCGGCGGTCTGGCAGAGCATGGTCGACCAGCAGTACCGGCTGCTGACCACGCTGGACCGGTGGATCGAGCAGCGGGAACGCACCCACGAGACGCGGACCGCCGCGGGTATCAGGGCCGGTGAGGCGGTCCGCGCGCAGGCCGACCGGACACTGCTGGCGTCCATCGGCGGGCGGTCCGCGCACCGCGTGACGGCCGCCGACGCGGACGCCTCCTACGCGGCCTGCGCGCTGGTCGCCCGCGCGGCCGGGATCACCCTCGCCGAGCCCGCCCGGAGCGGCACCGAGAGCGACCGCCTCGACCCGGTGGAGCGGATCGCCCTCGCCTCCCGGGTCCGCGTCCGCTCCGTCCGCCTGGACGGCCGCTGGTGGCGCAACGACATCGGCCCCCTGGTGGGCCACCGGGCCCTGTCCGGCGCTCCGGTCGCGCTGCTGTGGCGGCGCGCCGGATATGTGGCGGTGCATCCGGCGACCGGCCGGGAGACACCCGTGGAGAAGGCCAACGCCGAGGAGTTCGAGCCGCGCGCGGTGATGTTCTACCGTCCACTGCCCGAGCGGCGGCTCGGGGCGCTCGGGCTGCTGCGGTTCAGCATGCGGGGCGTACGCGGCGACCTGACGAACCTCCTGCTGGCCGGCCTGGTCACGGTGGCCATCGGGGCGCTGGTGCCGATCGCCACCGGCAAGGTGCTCGGCGAGTACGTGCCGAAGGCCCAGCAGGGCCCGATCGCCCAGGTCTGTCTGGCGGTGATGATCAGCAGTGTGGTGGCGGCGGCCTTCATGCTGCTGGAGAACCTGACGATCCTGCGGCTGGAGGGCCGCATCGAGGCCACCCTCCAGCCCGCCGTGTGGGACCGTCTGCTGCGGCTGCCGACCAGGTTCTTCGCCGGGCGCTCGACGGGCGAACTGGCGAGCGCCGCCATGGGTGTCAGCGCGATCCGCAGGCTCCTGGCGGGAGTCGGGCCGGTGGTCGCGCAGTCGGTGACCGTGGGCGCGATGAACCTGGGGCTGCTGTTCTGGTTCAGCGCGCCGATGGCACTGGCCGCGATCGGCATGCTCGTCGTCATCGCCGCCGGGTTCCTCGGCCTCGGGCTGTGGCAGGTGCGCTGGCAGCGGCGGCTGGTGGTGCTCGGCAACAAGCTGAACAACCAGGCGTTCCAGACGCTGCGCGGGCTGCCGAAGCTGCGGGTGGCGGCCGCCGAGAACTACGCGTACGCGGCCTGGGCCTCCCAGTTCGCGCGCAGCCGTGAACTCCAGCAGAAGGTCGGGCGCATCAAGAACCTCACGACCGTGATGGGCGCGGTGTACCTGCCGCTGTGCACCCTGCTGATGTTCATGCTCCTCGCGGGTCCGGCACGCGGCGCGATGTCGGCCGCCGCGTTCCTCACGTTCAACACCTCTGTGACGATGCTGCTGACCTCCGTCACCCAGCTGACCGGCGCCTTCGTGTCGGCGGTGGCCGCGCTGCCGCTGCTGGAGGAGATCAGGCCGGTCCTCGACGCGACCCCCGAGGTGCGCACGGCGAGCACCCGGCCGGGACCGCTGTCCGGGGCGATCGAGACGCGCCGGCTGTCGTTCCGGTACGCCGACGACGGTCCCCTGGTCCTCGACGACGTCTCCTTCGAGGTCCGGCCGGGCGAGTTCGTGGCCGTCGTCGGCCCGAGCGGCTGCGGCAAGTCGACGCTGCTGCGGCTGCTCATCGGCTTCGACGACCCGGTCTCCGGCAGCGTGCTCTACGACGGCCAGGACCTCGGGGCGCTGGACCGGTCCGCCGTGCGCCGGCAGTGCGGTGTGGTGCTCCAGCACGCGCAGCCCTTCACCGGATCGCTGCTGGACGTCATCAGCGGCACCGAACCGTGCACGCCGGAGGAGGCGATGGCGGCGGCCGAGATGGCGGGGCTCGCGGAGGACATCAGGCGGATGCCGATGGGCCTGCACACGATCGTCTCCGACGGTGGCGCGATCTCCGGCGGCCAGCGCCAGCGCCTCATGATCGCTCAGGCGCTGATCCGCCGCCCCCGCATCCTCTTCCTCGACGAGGCGACCAGCGCCCTCGACAACGAGACGCAGCGCACCGTGATCGAGTCCACCAAGGCCCTCGACGCCACCCGGATCGTCATCGCGCACCGCCTGTCGACGGTGCTGGACGCCGACCGGGTCCTCGTCATGGACGACGGCAAGGTCGTCCAGCAGGGCCCGCCCGCGGCGCTGCTCGCGGACCCCGGGAGCCGGCTGCACGAGCTGGTGAGGCGGCAGCTGGCCTGACGTGCCGGCGCGGGAAGCAGCGGCGCGGGAGTGGTCCGCGGCCACGCGGAGGCGCCAGCGAAACGTTGCCGTTTCGCTGACAGTGGTCTAGCCTCGACGCGTACGAAACAGTTTCGTTCAAGTCCGGCCCGGTCCGACGGCATCCCTTGCGCGAGGCCCCCGCACGACTTCCCTGGAGTGGCTCCCCCATGTCCCAGAAGACCCTCGCCGACGGCACCCTCGAAGGTGTCGCCGGCGCACCACCCGAACCCTCGTCGAAGCGCTGGTGGATCCTCGCGGTCGTCGCCCTCGCGCAGCTGATGGTCGTCCTGGACGCGACCATCGTGAACATCGCCCTGCCCTCGGCCCAGGCCGACCTCGGCTTCTCCGACGGCAACCGGCAGTGGATCGTCACCGCCTACGCGCTGGCCTTCGCCTCCCTCCTGCTGCTCGGCGGCCGTATCGCCGACCTCTTCGGCCGCAAGCCCGCCTTCCTGATCGGTGTCGTCGGCTTCGCCGCGGTCTCCGCGCTCGGCGGCGCCGCCAACGGCTTCGGGATGCTGGTCACCGCCCGCGCCCTGCAGGGTGCCTTCGGCGCACTCCTCGCCCCCGCCGCGCTCTCCCTGCTCAACACCACGTTCACGGAGGCCCGCGAGCGGGCCAAGGCGTTCAGCGTGTACGGCGCCATCGCCGGCGCGGGCGGCGCGGTGGGCCTGCTGCTCGGCGGTGTCCTCACCGACGCCTTCGACTGGCGCTGGACCCTCTACGTCAACGTGGCCATCGCCGTCGTCGCCTTCGCGGGCGGCTGGGTCCTGCTGGACAACCACCGCGACGCCGCGAACTCCAAGCTCGACGTGCCCGGCACCCTCCTGGTCGCCGCGGGCCTGTTCTCCCTCGTCTACGGCTTCTCCAACGCGGAGACCCACGACTGGGACTCCGCGCGGACCTGGGGCTTCCTGACAGCGGGCGGACTCCTGCTCGCCGCCTTCGCCTGGTGGCAGACCCGGGCCGCGCACCCGCTGCTGCCCCTGCGCATCCTGCTCGACCGCAACCGGGCCGCGTCCTTCCTGGCGGTGCTGATCTCCGGCGCGGGCATGTTCGGCGTGTTCCTCTTCCTCACCTACTACCTCCAGCTGAACCTGGGCTTCAGCCCGACCAAGACCGGTGTGGCGTTCCTGCCGATGGTCGCGGCGCTGATGGTCGCGGCGCAGGTGGGCACCACGGTCCTGGTGCCGCGGCTCGGACCGAAGGCCGTCATCCCGCTGGGCTTCGCGATCGCCGCGGTCGGCATGGCCTGGCTGACCGGGATCGGTACCGCCTCCGCCTACACGTCCGCGGTGCTGCCGCAGCTGATCGTGATCGGCCTGGGCCTCGGCCTGGTCATGCCGCCGGCCATGCAGCTGGCCACCGGCGGGGTCGCCGCCGAGGACGCGGGCGTGGCGTCCGCCACCGTCAACGCCATGCAGCAGGTGGGCGGTTCCATCGGTACGGCGCTGCTCAACACCCTCGCCGCCACCGCCGCCACGAACTACCTGGCCGGGCGGGACGTGACGAGCAGGGCGGTCCAGGCCCAGGCGACGATCGAGAGCTACACCACGGCCTTCTGGTGGTCGGCCGGCTTCTTCGCCGCCGGTACCGTCATCGCCTTCGTGCTCTTCCGCCGCGGGGTGCCGCAGCAGGACCCGGACGCCGCTCCGGTCGTCCACATGTAGCACCGCTCGCCGAGGGGCCGCCGTCATCAGGGAGACGGCGGCCCCTTCGCGCGCCCGGCGCCCGGACGGAACCCGCGGCCCGCCTGGCTGGATGTGACCCACGACCCGCCGGTTCCGCTGTTGGGTCCCCGTGTAACCGGGTACTCACCGCTTCATGCGAATCAGCGTGGTGGATGTCGGATCGAACACGGTCAGACTCGTGGTGGCGGACACGGCCGGCGGGGTGCCCCTGCCGGTGCACACCGCCAAGTGGCGTCTGCGGCTGTCGGACGACGTGAAGCCGGGCGAGCCCGTCCCCGCGGAGGCCGTCGAACGCCTCGTCGGCGCCGTCGCCGAGGCGAGCAGGACCGCGACCCGGTGGGGCGCGGCCGGCCCCGTCGCCTTCGCGACCGCCGTGGTGCGCAGCGCCCCCAACCGGCAGGAGGTGCTCGACACCGTCCGGGAGCGGACCGGCGTCGACCTGTGCACCCTGCCCGGCGAGGTCGAGGCCGAGCTCACCTTCCTCGCCGCCCGCCGCTGGATGGGCTGGCGGTCGGGACCCCTGGCACTGCTGGACATCGGCGGCGGCTCACTGGAGCTCGCCTTCGGACGCGGCCGGCTGCCCGACTTCGCGGTGTCGCTGCCCCTGGGCGCGAGCCGGCTCACCCATGAGTTCTTCGAGGACCAGGACCCGCCCACGACCGAGCAGCTGCGGGCACTGCGCCGCAAGGTCCGCCACCAGCTGCGGGACGCGGCGGCGCGTATTCGCTGGGAGGGCCCGCGCCTGGCGGTCGCCACCTCCCGCACCTTCCAGCAGCTGGGACGGCTGTGCGGAGCCCCGCCCGGTCGACACGGCCCCTTCGTGGAGCGGCAGCTGCACCGCGCGGACCTCGGGACCGCCATCGGCCGGCTGGCCGCACTGCCCGCCGCCGAGCGCGCCCTGCTGCCCGGCATCTCCGCGCCGCGCTCCGGCCAGAGCCTGGCCGGCGCCCTGGTGGGCCACACCGCGATGAAACTGGTCGGCATCGAGTCGGTCACCATCTGCCCCTGGGCGATCCGCGAGGGCATCCTGCTGCGCCACATCGAGGACGGCGCCTCCTGGTGGGCGGAGATCTCCCGCCGCGACGAGGAGCTCGCCACCCCCGAACCGGTGCCCCTGCGCATCGCCACCCCGACCGGCTGACCCCGCGGTCGCACCCTGCCGCACAGGAGAGAGGAGCATCCCCATGCCAGCCCGGGACAAGCGGTCCGGCAAGCAGCCCGAAACAGCTGAAGGTCCTGAGCCACGGCTGCCGTCCGCGCGAGGCCCGGTCTCCGCCGCGGTGATGGCGTATCTGCTGGACACCGGCCCCCTGCCGCGCCACGAGGACGCCGTCGGCGCGGACGTCCACGGCGACGACCTCCAGCTGGCCCTGTATCTCTGCTACGAACTGCACTACCGCGGTTTCGCGGGCGTGTCCGGCGACCGCGAGTGGGACCCGGAGCTGCTGCGCACCCGCGCGGCCCTGGAGCACCGCTTCCTGTCCGCGCTGCGCGCGGACGCCGTGGCCCACGACAGCGTCGAGGACGCCCTCGCCGACCTGCTGGTCGAGCCGGTCGACGGCGCAGGCGTCTCGCACTTCCTGCGGGACAAGGGCGAGCTGTGGCAGGTGCGCGAGTACGCGGCGCAGCGCTCCCTCTACCACCTGAAGGAGGCCGACCCGCACGCCTGGGTGCTGCCGAGGCTGTGGGGCAGGGCCAAGGCGGGGATGGCGGCGGTGGAGTTCGACGAGTACGGCGGCGGCCGCCCCGACCGGGTGCACGCCCGCCTGTTCGCCGACCTGATGACGGACCTGGGCCTGGACACCACCTACGGCCACTACCTCGACGCGGCCTGCGCGGAGGTCCTGGCCACGGTGAACCTGATGTCCCTCTTCGGCCTGCACCGGGCGCTCAGGGGCGCCCTCGTGGGCCATTTCGCATCGGTCGAGATCACTTCCTCCCCCGGCTCGCGACGGCTGGCGGAGGCCATGCGCCGCACGCAGGCCGGCCCCGCCGCCGAGCACTTCTACGACGAGCACGTCGAGGCCGACGCGGTCCACGAGCAGGTCGTACGTCACGAGGTCATCGGCGGTCTGCTGGCCGAGGAGCCGCATCTCGCCGCCGACGTCGCCTTCGGCATCGACGCGACCGCCCTCGTCGAGGACCGGCTCGCCGCGCGCCTGCTCTCCGACTGGCGCGCGGGGCGGTCCTCGCTGCGCACGCCGCTGCCGTCGGCCGTCGCTTCGGGTTCCTCCCATATTTCCTGAATGCCTGGGTACCTGGGCGGGGTGAACTCACTGAGACCGCATCTGGCGCTCCCGGGCGTGTACGCCCCGCAGGAGGACACGGCCCTGCTGGCCGGAGCTCTGTCAGAAGAACCGCTCAGGCCGGGCGCCGACGTCCTCGACGTGGGGACCGGGACCGGCGCGCTGGCGCTGGCGGCCGCCCGGCGTGGGGCCCGGGTGACGGCGGTGGACGTCTCCTGGCGCGCGGTGTACACGGCCCGGCTCAACGCCTGGCTGTCCGGCGTGCCGGTGCGCATCCGCCACGGAAACCTCTTCGAGGCGGTGCGGGACCGGTCCTATGACCTCATCCTCAGCAATCCGCCCTATGTACCGGCGCCCACGGCGGCGGTACCGGCGCGCGGCCGGGCCCGGGCCTGGGACGCGGGCCACGACGGCCGGCTGGTCCTGGACCGGATCTGCGGGGAGGCACCCGGACTGCTGCGTCCCGGCGGGGTGCTCCTGATGGTGCACTCGGCGCTCAGCGATCCGGAGCTGACGGTGGGGCGTCTGCGCTCGGCGGGGCTGAAGGCCGCCGTCACCCGGCGCAGCCGTATCGACCTGGGGCCGGTCCTGCGCTCGCGGGCGGGCTGGCTGCGGGAACGCGGGCTGTTGTCGCCCGCCGAGGCGAAGGAAGAGCTGGTGGTCGTCCGTGCCGAACTCCCCGTCTGAGCCGCCGCGCCGGATCAAGGTCCAGCGCCGGGGGCCCCTGCTGGTGGAGGGCCCGGTGGAGGTGGAGCTGGAGGACGGGACCACGGTGTCCTCCGACCGTTTCCAGGTGGCCCTGTGCACCTGTCGCCGCAGCCGGCGCTATCCCTGGTGCGACACCAGCCACCGCGACCGCGACCGGCACTGAGCCCGGTCGAGGGCGTTCAGCCCGTCGGATCGAGGACGCTGAACCCGTCGTATCGAAAGCCGAGGTGCCGGCGGGTGGCCCCACTCCGCCCGCCGGCCCCCGGTGCGAGATCGCACGGCCCCGCGACAGGGACCCGCACTCCCCATAGGCGGGCCTCTTCGGCGCTCACGAGGCCCGCGCGATCCCGGTCTCAGAACGCGAAGACGCTCGCCCCGAGGGAGCTCTTCACGCACTCGTTGGCGAAGGTGCGCTCGTAGGAGACGCGCTTGCCGCGCCAGACTCCGTCCACCGTGATGACCACGGGGGCGTACTCCTTGGTGCACGTCACGTCGTCCCCGACCGCCAGGGCGTCGAAGTCGCCGTCGGCACGCCGGAGTTCCGCGCAGGCGAGCGCCGGGGCCGGGTGGGTGCCGGAGGCCGTCGGAGCGCAGCTCAGGGTGACCGCCCGTTCGGGGGTCACGCCGGCGGCGCCCTCGCCGTGGCCCATGGTGAGGACCAGGGCCGAGGGGGCGTAGAGCCCGGCCGGGGAGGCGGGCGGGGCGGCGAGGGCGGCGCCGGTGAGGGGCCCGCAGACGGCGGTGGCCGTGAGGGTGAGAGTCGCTGCCCAGCGCGCGGTGTTCCGCATTGTGTGCATCCTTCCGCTTGGTTCGGGAGTGGTGCCGCGTCGGGCCGGATGTGGCTCGGAGCGGCGAGCGCGAGTCTGCCGAGTCCGGCGCCGAATCTCACATCGACCCCATGGGTTTCAGTAACCTTGCGTATTGAATCAGTGGCAAGAAGTCACGGAATTCGAACGTTCCAATGCCGGAACCAGGCGGTTCTTGATCACGTCATGGCGCCAGATGGCCGGATCACCCCTGTTCGTTAATAGTCCTGAAACATTCCGCTTCAGCCCTGAGCGCACTCCGCCGCGAAGCCTTGCGTTCACGCTGCGGCCGAGTAATGGTCATTACATGATTACAACCGAGCAACGAGAGAAGCTGAGCGGCTGGTTCGCCGGCCGGCTGCCCGACGACCTGTTCGAGGCCCCGGCCGAGGTCACGGTCGACCGGGAGGAGATCACCGTGGTCGGCCGCATCCCGGCACCGCGGCTCGCCGGGAACGCACCCGCCACCGAACGGGACGCGGCCCTGGAGAGCCGCATCCAGGAGTTCCGTGAGCGCAGCAGGGAGGACCGGATCGCGGTGGCCCGCGAGGCCGAGCACCGCTTCGGCCGGAAGGTCTCCTGGGGCGTGGAGTGCGGTGACCGGCGCGCCCTGTTCACCCATGTGGCGGCCCCCGTCATGACCCGGCTGCGGCAGCCCGAGCGTCAGGTCCTCGACACCCTCATCGCCGGCGGGGTCGCCCGCAGTCGCAGCGACGCCCTCGCCTGGTGCGTGCGCCTGGTGCAGCGCCACACCGACGACTGGCTCGGCGAACTGCGCGAGTCCCTGGAACACGTGCGGCGGGTACGCGCCCAGGGACCGGACACCGACACCGGCACCGGCACCGGCACAGAGCCGCAGGACGCCCCCGCCGAGGCCCCCTCGAAGGACGCCCCCGAGGACTGAGCGGCCTCCGGACCAGCCGCCGTACGCCTCCGTTGGCAGGGGAGTCGTTCCACTCGGGCCGGCCGGGCGACCACCGACGACCACGCGGCGAGAGGCTGACGGACGAGCAGATCGCCATGCTCGTCGGCGGCGGCGCGCTGGTGCGCGACCACGGCCGGGAGCTGGTGCGGCTGTCCACCGGCCACTGGCCGATGATCTCCCGGCCGCGTGAACTGGCGCGTGTCCTGCGGGAATCAGCGGCCGGGGTCTGATCAGCCGCCCCGCATACCGCCCGGTATCGTCGGCGTGCGGCGCGTGTGCCGGCTGCGGCGCGTGCCCGACGACGAGAGGCGGGACGTACGCATGGCCAGGCACTGGGCGGACTTCCAGTACGAGATCTACCTCAACGGGATGTCGGGTGCGGTCCCCCGGCTGCCCACCGACCTGACCCGGCTGGAAGAGCTCACGGAGCGGCGCCTGGGCCCCGGCCCGGTCGGCTATGTGGCGGGCAGCGCCGGGGACGGAAGCACGGCGCGCGCCAACCGGGCCGCCCTGGAACGCCGGCGCATCGTCCCGCGGATGCTGCGGGACGTGCACGAACGCGACCTGTCGGTCGAGGTGCTGGGCCGCGCCCTGCCGGCCCCCCTGGCGCTGGCGCCGGTGGGCGTGCTGTCGATCATGCATCCGGACGCCGAGCCGGCCGCCGCCCGGGCCGCCGCCGCGCAGGGCGTGCCCTTCGTCCTGTCGTCCGCGTCGAGCACGCCGATGGAGCAGGTGGCCGAGGCGATGGGGGACGCGGAGCGCTGGTTCCAGCTGTACTGGCCGAAAGACCCGGAAGTGGCCCGGAGCTTCCTGCGGCGGGCGAAGGCGGCCGGGTTCACGGCGCTGTTCGTCACGCTGGACACACCGCTGCTGTCCTGGCGGCCGCGCGATCTCGACCAGGCGTACCTGCCGTTCCTGCACGGGGTGGGCACCGCCAACTACTTCTCCGACCCGGCGTTCCTGGCGGGTCTGGCGAAGCCGGTGCACGAGGACCCGAACGCGGCGGTCATGCACTTCGTCGGCATGTTCGCGGACCCCGCCAAGACCTGGCCGGACCTGGCGTTCCTACGGGAGAACTGGGACGGTCCGATCGTGCTGAAGGGTGTCCTGCACCCGGACGACGCCCGGCTCGCCGCCGACGCCGGGATGGACGGCGTGGTGGTCTCCAACCACGGCGGACGCCAGGTCGCCGGCTCGGTGGCGGCGGCCGACGCCCTGCCCCGGGTCGCCGAGGCGGTGGGCGACCGGCTCACCGTCCTGTTCGACAGCGGGGTACGCACCGGTGACGACGTCTTCAAGGCGCTCGCCCTGGGCGCGCGGGCGGTCCTCCTGGGCCGGCCCTACGTGTACGGTCTGGGCCTCGACGGCCAGTCCGGCGTGGAGCACGTGATCCGCTGCCTGCTCGCCGAACTGGACCTGACCCTCGCGCTGTCCGGACACGCCGGCCCGGCCACCGTCGGCCCCGCGGACCTCCACGAGCACTCCGGCTGAGCGCCCGCTGGGCCGTCCGCGGGGTCGCCCCTCAGGTCCTTCTCGCGAGTTCGACCGCCCGCGGGGACGGGGTGCCCCCGCTCTCGGTCGACAGCGAACTCGGACCGGCCGTCACGGAGGACTCGGTCAGCCAGCGCTGACCGGCGGAGCCGTCACGGACCTTGACGACCACGTCGGCCCCCGGGTCCGCGGTGGTGGAGGTGAGCGCGAGCCCTTCCTCCCGGCGGGGCAGCAACTCGCCCCGCACGGTGAGGTCGTAGCGCACGTCGTCGGCGCGCCGGGTCTTCTGGCCGGCGCAGGTGCCGAGGACGACCACCCCCGCGTCGGCGTGCGAGTCCAGGCACAGATCGGGGTCGGCGGCGCTGCGCAGCAGTCCGTCGGTCCCGTACGACCACTGCTGGGTCGCGGCGGCGGAGCAGGCGGCGAGTTCGGTCCCGGCGCCCGCCTTCACCTCGCCGCGGACGTCGAGGCACAGGTCGGCGCCGAGGTTGCGCAACCTGGTGCGTCCGGAGGCGGTCGGGTGCTGTGCGGTGCCCGGCGAGGCGGAGGAGGCCGCGGGCGGGTCCTGGGAGTACCTGCCGCCGCTCGCGCTGGTGGACGCGGCCGGGTCGGCGCCGTCGTCGGACGACCACAGCACGGCCACCAGCACACTCGCGAGCAGCCCGACGGAGGCCAGGCCGACCCCGGTGAGCAGCGCGCGCGAGGACCGCGGGGCCGGTGGGAGGCCCCGGCCGGGTACCGGGATCCACGGCGGCACGCGCCGGCGTGCGCGGCCGTGCCGGGCGGCGCCGCGCGGGCGGGGCTGCTCCCGCGGCCGGGTGCGGCGGGACGCGGCGTACCGGCCGGCGTTGCGGCCGAGTACCGCCTCGGCGATGAGGAGGCCCAGATCTCCCTCGAAATGACTCAGTTGTTCGGCGGCGTGCCGGCAGTAGGGGCAGGCGTCCAGATGCTGCCGGACATCCGGCAGCAGGTCTCCGCCGCGCCGGATCGGGACGTCGAGAAGACGGTTGTAAAACCGGCAGTCCTTCGTCGGCGCGAGTTCGCGATGGGCATGTACACAACCTTCGCGGAATTTCTCGCGCGCCTGTTCGCGTGCGGCCGAGGCGATGTCGATGTCCACACCGAGAAGAGCGGCCGGGACGCCGACCGGCTCGCCTTCGACCTCGGTGTGCCACAGCAGACACCGGGCGAGTCCGGGCAGGGACTGGAATGACCGCTCCGCCAGCTTGCGGTGGTCGGGAGTCATCGACATGGCTGTGCGGTCGCCGCGGCCGCGAGAGGGCTTCGCCAGGCCCGGCAGCACCGCGGACACGCGGTCCTCGGCCGCCCACCGCACGGCCGTGTCGCGGACGGCCACCAGCAGCAGGGGGCGCAGGGCGAGCGCCGGTTCGCCGAGTGCGAGCCGGTCCAGGACCTGGTGGAAGGCGGCCGCGGTGACCAGGGAGGCGGTGCCCTCCGGATCGGCGACGAAGCCGGCCGCGTAGGAGTGGGCCGCCTGCCAGTGCCGGGCCATCAGCAGCGCGACCGCGCGGGACACGTCCTCCTCGGAGCGGGCTCTCAGCCGGGCGGCGAGGTTCTCGTCGGATTCTCCGGGAACACCGCCGGGCGGAGGGTGCGGGGCCGGCGGGCGAGAAGGGTGGGGGGTGGGCACTGAAGGGATTCCTTTCCCACGCGCACGGGACACGCGGGGAGCCTGAATTCAACCGATGTCCCTCCGGCCCGGTTCCCCACGGGACGAATGCGACCCGGGCTTTACCCCCCGCACGGTGGTCAACCCTCGCACACGTCACTCACGGCCAACAAGGCACTCGGACAACCTGCCCCGCTTTGAAGGAAAGTCAGGAAGGGAAGTCGACAAAAGTCCGCCGCACGGGCTTTCGACATTCCATGGGCCCGGTGTGAAAAGGGCCCGCGGGCCGCGCCCCGTGTGAATCGCGCGCACCCGCCGGGACCCCGCGCACGCTCCCGGCGGCCGGCCCCGCGTAGTCCACTGGAGGCGGCCCTTCTCACCAGGCCCCGCGCGGGACGGCGGCTCTCCCCCGCGAAGCGGGCCGCCGACCCCGTTCCTCCCGCCCTCGGTCGGCGGCCCAGAGAAGGACTCCCACCGGTCGCCCGTGGCGGCCCCGGTCGGCACCGGGGCCGCCGCCGTCCGCCGGGCTATCGCTGGTCCGCCACGAAGGACGCCATCCGGGCCAGCGCCGCGTTCCAGTTGATCGCGGTCTCGTTCGTCGACCAGGACTGGATGTCGTCGATGTAGCAGAACTGACCGACACAGCCCTGGAGTCTGCTCTGCGCGTAGGGGTCCTGGATCGCGGAGTTGGGGCCGCCCGCGAGGGTGCCGGCCGGCGGGTCGGGGAGGCCGGGATCGAGTTCGTGGGCGTACCAACGGCTGTGCTGATGGTGGGAGTTGACCTCGCCGTAGCCGGTGACGTAGGAGATGTTCAGCGCGTTGCGGCCCAGGATGTAGTCCATGCTCTGCAGCGCGCCGTCGCGGTACTTCGCGGCGCCTGTGACGTCGTAGGCGGTGGCGAGGACGACCGCGTTGTTGAGGACCTGGTGGCTGGAGCCCCAGTCGTAGCGGTTGCCGTCGGGGGCGTAGGGCATGCCGTACGGCTGTCCCGCGAGGGTGGCGAGGTAGCCGTCGGCGGCGCGGACGACCGACCGGCGGACCTTGTCCCGGCCGGGGAGGGCGCTGGGCACCGTGGCGAGGTCCAGGCGTCCCGCCGCGGCCGTCCGGCTCCAGTCGAGGCCGAGGGGCCCGAAGATGTCGGCGGTGTGCAGCGGGGAGGCGAGGACGTGGTCCGCGAACCGCTTCTCGCCGGTGGTGAGATACAGCTCCGCGGCCGCCCAGTAGAACTCGTCGGTCGCGTCGGTGTCCGCGTAGGCGCCGCCTCCGGTGGCGTCGCTCTCCGGGGCGTACACGTCGGGATGGGCGAGCGCCGCCGACCAGGCCGTACGGGCGGCCGTCAGGGCCTTCGCGGCGAACCGGGGGTCGTAGGGCCGGTACAGTCGGGCGGCCTGCGCGGCCGTCGCCGCGAGGTTCAGGGTCGCCGTGGTGGTCGGCGGGTGCAGCTCGCGCTGCTGCGGGTCGTCGCTCGGCAGCAGCGGGAGGCCGGTCCACTGCGCGTCGTGCACCTTGTGGTGGACCATGCCGGCCTCCGGCTGCCCGGCGGGCACCTGCATCTTCAGCAGGAACTCCAGCTCCCAGCGGGCCTCGTCGAGGATGTCGGGCACCTTGTTGCCGCTCTCGGGGATGGCGAGGGTGCCGTCGCCCAGCTTCGCGGGGTGACCGGTGCGGGCCAGCAGGGAGCGTTCGTAGGTGCTGAGCAGCTCCCAGGTGGCGATGCCGCCGTTGACCACGTACTTGCCGTGGTCGCCGGCGTCGTACCAGCCGCCGGAGACGTCGAGGCGGTAGTCGCAGCCGCCGGGGACGCACGGCACGCTCAGGTCGCCCCGGTTGGGCGCCGCGTCGAGGTGGCCGGCGGGGCGGCCGTAGCCGGGGCGCAGGTCGTCGCGGATCGCGATGCCGCTGCGCTGGGTGTAGTAGTACTTCACTGCGTCCAGTCGCAGCTGTTCGTAGGCGCCCGTGCCGATGTCGAAGGGGCGGCTCGTCTCGCCGTCGGCGACCAGGGTGAAACCGTGGCCGCGGCCGCGGTAGCCGCCGAAGGCGATCGAGTGCACGTTCTGCCCGGAGGAGGCGTCCGTGCCGCGGGGCACGGTCCGGCCGTGGGCGACCACGGCGCCCTGTGCGTTCCTCAGCTGCCAGGGAAGCCGGGCGGTGGCGGCGGTGACCAGGGTCGCGTTCTTCGGTCCGGAGGGAAGATAGGCGACCTGGTTGACACGTACCCGCGGGCCGGTGTCCGGCTCGTACACCTCGGGCGGTACGCCGCCGAGCAGGGACACGTCGTCCATGCACAGGCGCCAGGCGTCGGCGCCGCCGCCGGCCTGGAGGGCGACCTGGCCCTGCGTGGTGTCGACGGGCGAGGTGAAGGTGTAGGAGTACGCGTCGCCCGACACGCTCAGCTGGGGAGTGACCTCGAAGTAGGTGTCGTACGGCGCCACCGAGAGGCCCACGATCGCGCGGACCGGGTGGCCGGCGGGCGAGCCGCTCGCGGTGAACGCGAACCGGTAGGACTCCCCCTTCACCAGGGTGATGTCGTTCTGGCCGACGGCGGCGTCCCAGCGGTTGGCGGTGCCGCCCGGCACGTCCGCGCACAGCTGTCCGTCGGACACGCCGGCGGTGACGTTGGGGGTGGTCCACCAGGGGGCGGTGGTGGTGTCGAAGGTGCCGTTCACGACCTGCTCGGTCCCCGCCGCGGCGGCCGGTCCGGCCGGAAGCGCGGTGAGGGCCGCGCCCAGCAGGGCCGCGAGGGCGGTGAGCACGGTGGTTCTGCGTCGTTTCACGTCTGGGCTCCTCGGGGGGAGGTGCGGGTGACGCTCCCATGGGAGCGCTCCCAGATGCGGACGCAGGCCATGCTTGTTGCAGGCATGACACCCAGTCAACGGTCCGGACGGGACTGGTTGCCGTCCGGACCGCTGACCTGGCCGCTCTACCCCGCCGGAATCTCCAGCCGGCTGACGC
Source organism: Streptomyces sp. NPDC043878 (assembly GCF_056435735.1). Classification (NCBI taxonomy): domain Bacteria; kingdom Bacillati; phylum Actinomycetota; class Actinomycetes; order Kitasatosporales; family Streptomycetaceae; genus Streptomyces; species Streptomyces sp. NPDC043878. The sequence continues at coordinate 205,880 of NZ_JBWKDW010000010.1, read as the reverse complement.
GCACCGCCCCGTCCGCCTCGCCCGGCCGGGCGCTGGTGAACGTCAGCCGCAGCCGTGAACCGCGTACCGCGTCGAAGGTCAGCACCGTCGGGGCGTCCGAGGCGGTGGCCCAGTCGACGCTCGCCCCGGTGACCGGCACGTAGCGGTGGCCGTCCCACACGGCGGCCTCGACCGCGGCGGGCCGGCTGTGCGTGGCGTCGACGGTGAAGGAGATCTCGGCCCGGCCGACGCTCCGGGCCCGTCCCCAGTCGACTGACACCCAGTCCGCGGGCCGGGCCCCGGCGAACGCGGGCAGCAGCGCGGTGGCCGACTTGGCGAAGGCGTTGGACCAGCCGGTGGCCGGGTCGCCGTCGAGCATCGCGGCCGGCAGGGTGTCGGGCCGGCCGGAGTAACCGGCGTCCGCGCGAAGGTGGTCCACCGGCGCCGGAGAGTCCGGCTCGAAGACGGCCGCGGGCGTGACGGCGGCCGAACGGGCGGGCGTGGTGCGTACGGTCACGGTGTCCGCCCGCAGCCCCTCCGCACGGGCCGACACCTTCAGGCCACCCGGCGCGGTGCCCGACCGGACGATGGCGAGCGCCTTGCCGCGGAAGGCGGTGCGCGTGCTCGCCTGGTAGCGCTCGGCGCTCTCCTGACGGCCGTTGTCGACTCCCGCGAGGGAACCGCCCGTCACCGCGAAGGAGATCAGGTCCTCGGCGTCGGGCACCGGCACACCGTGGGCGTCGACGACCTCGGCCGTCACGAAGAGCAGCGAACGGCCGTCCGCGGGCAGGGCGGTGCGGTCGGCCGTCAGCCGCAGGGCGTGCGCGGCCCCGGCGGTGCGCAGCACGTCGGTGGCCACCACCCTGCCGCCCCGTCGCGCGACGGCCTTCAACTCGCCCGCGCGATACGGCACGTGCCAGGTGAGGTGGAGCTTGCCCGCGCTGCCGTTCGGGCTGGTGTAACTGCCGGGGTGGGGGCCGTCGGTGAAGGTCTTGTCGTCGCCGGTGGCCTCGGTGGTCTCCAGGTACGTGCGGCCGTCGACGGTCTGCTTGGTGTCGAACGTCCGGGTGCCCAGGGAGGTGCCGTCGAGGAACAGCTCGACGGTGTCGACGTTGCTGTAGGCCCACACCTCGACCGTGTCGCCCGGCTCGTGGTTCCAGGTCATGGGCACCAGGTGGACCATGGGCCGCGTGGTCCACTGGCTGCGGAAGAGGTGGTACATGTCCTTGGGGAACCCGGCCGTGTCCACCGCGCCGAAGAAGGACGCCTTCACCGGGAACACGTCGTACGGCGTGGGCTCGCCGATGTAGTCGATGCCCGACCACAGGAACTGCCCGGCGAACCACTTCCGGTCCCGGTCCTTCTTGTGCCCGTACTCGCCGCTCATGGTCCAGGAGGCGAGGTTGTTGTCGTAGGAGGACGTGGCACGTCTGCCCGGCGTGTGGTTCTCCCCGGTGTTGAGGTGCTGCGGCTCCTGGTAGGTGCCCCGGGTCGAGGTCTCCGAGGAGGACTCCGACTCGAAGAGGAAGAGGTGCGGGTAGGCCTGGTGCAGGGCGTCCACGGACTTGGCGGTGTTGTAGTTGAGGCCGAGGCCGTCCAGCTTGGCCAGCATCAGGTCCGCCGCCGAGCCCTTCGCGGGCGGCCGGCGGTACTTGTCGGAGCCGATGACGAGCGGGCGGGTGTCGTCGGCGGCCCGGATCGCGGCGATGATCCGGTCGGCCATGACGAGTCCCGCGGTGGAGGTGGAGTCCGGGATCTCGTTGCCGATGGACCACAGCACCACGGCGGGCGAGTTGCGGGCCGCGAGCACCATCTCGGTCGCGTCCCGCTCGCACCACTCGTCGAAGAACCGGCCGTAGTCGTACCGCGTCTTGCCGGTGCGCCAGCAGTCGAACGCCTCCACCATCATCACGATGCCGAGTTCCTCGCAGACCTGGATCATCTCCGGCGAGGGCGGGTTGTGCGAGGTACGGAAGGCGTTGACGCCCATGGACTTCATGAGGGTCATCTGTCTGCGGACGGCGTCGGTGCTGACCGCCGCGCCGAGCGCGCCCAGGTCGTGGTGCAGGTCGACGCCCCGGATCTTGGCGTGGACGCCGTTGAGGTGGAAGCCCTCGTCCGGGTCGAAGTGGAAGGTGCGGATACCGAAGGGGGTGCGCCAGGTGTCCACCGTCCGGCCGCCGACGCGCAGTTCGGTCTCCAGCGTGTAGCGGAAGGGGTCGGCGAAGTCCCACAACCGGGGCCGTGGCACGAGAAGTTCGTGGGTCTCGGTCGCCCGGTCGCCGACGTCCACCGTGGTGGCGGTGTGGTCCGCGGTACGGCCGTGCGGTCCCCGGATCCGCGACCTGATCTCGACCGGGCCCGGTGCGCCGGACTCGTTCACCACGGAGGTCCGCACCCGGACCACGGCCCGCTCCCCGGTGACCTCCGGCGTCGTGACCTGCGTGCCCCAGCGCTCCACGTGCACCGGGTCGGTCACCACCAGGCGGGCCTCGCGGTAGATGCCGCTGCCCGAGTACCAGCGGCTGCTGGGCAGTTGGTTCTGCACCCGGACCGCGATGACGTTCGCGGTGGTGCCGTCGGTGTGCAGCAGGGCGGTGAGATCGAAGGCGAAGCCGGTGTAGCCGTAGGGGTGGTGGCCCACCTCGGTGCCGTTGCAGTGGACGGTGGAGTCCATGTACACGCCGTCGAACTCGACCGAGATGCGTCGGCCGGCCAGGGCGGGCGGCAGGGTGAACGCGAGGCGGTACCAGCCGAGGCCGCCGGGGAAGAAGCCGGTGCCGCTGGTGGTGCCGTGCTCGGTGGTGGGGGTCTGCTCGATGCTCCAGTCGTGCGGGACGGCGACCTCGCGCCAACCCGAGTCGTCGTACCCCGGGGCCGCGGCGCCAGCGTACGCGCCGGTCGGGTCGGTGATCCCGCCCGGGTTGACCAGCGCGAAGCGCCAGCCGTCGCGCAGCGCGACCGTGCTGCGGCCGCCGGCGGCCGCCGCCCCGGCGGCGGACGCGGCGTGCGCGCCCAGGAGCGTCCCGGCCGCCGGGGCGGCGGTGGAGGCGATCAGGACCGATCTGCGTGTGACCGTCATGGCGGCTCTCCCTCATCAGGGACCTTCAGGGGCCATCGGGCACCATCAGGGACCAGAAGTAATCACAACTCATCGTGAACAAACAGATTCTGACGGTGCGGCACGCGCGGCCGTCAAGGGTGCGGAGCGCCGCTTCCGTCCCGGACGCCACAACGGCCGAAATTCCCGCTTGACCGGCCATCGTCCGCCGCACAGCGCACCCACGGGGTTCACCGACACGCGGGTGCACGACCCACTACGCTGGAACCCAGGTGACGCGCCTGTTCACTGTGAGTGCGCGATGGAGTGGCGAGGATGAGCCTGGAGTACCCGTTCGATGAAGCCGCGACCGCGCGGGCCGTCGTCGACGACGACGGTGTACTCGTCGAGTGGAGCGCGGGCGCGCGGCGCCTGCTGGGCTGGTCCGCCGCCGAGGTCGTGGGCCGCCCGGCCGCCCGGCTCCTGGCCGGCGGGGACCACCGCGCGGACGGTGTCCCCGGCGGCCCCCGCTGGGACGGCGTCCTCACGCTCCGTCACCAGAACGGCGGCACGGAGACCGTGTGGCTGCTCGCCCACCGCAGACCGCCCGCCGACGGCGCCGCCGGCAGTTGGCTCCTGCTCACCCCCCTGGAGGGTGACGGCCCGCGCGCGCCCGACGACCCGCTGGAGACCGCCACGCTCCTCCAGTCACCCTGCGCCCTGGCGATCTACGACGACCGGCTGCGGCTGCGCCGGATCAACGCGGCCATGGAGGAGATCATCGGGCTGCCGGAGGAGCGGGTGCGGGGACTGCGCCTGCCCGAGATGAGCGGCAGACCCCAGACCGCGGAGAGCGAACGGCATCTGCACGAGGTGCTCGTCACCGGCCGGGGACACGACGTGCGGACCTCCGTGGAGGTCCGCGGCGACAGCGGCGTCAACACCTGGCTGGCCCGCATGGCGCCGGTCCGCGACGCGGCGGGGCGGGTCCTGGGCGTGAGCGTCACCATCCACGACTTCACCGAGCAGCACCTGGCGCGCGAGCGCCTGCAGCTCGTCAACGAGGCGAGCGTCCGCATCGGCACCACCCTCGACGTCACCCGGACGGCCCAGGAACTGGCCGACGTGTGCGTGCCCGCGCTCGCCGACTTCGTCAGCGTCGACCTGCTGGACCCCGCCGAGCCCGGCGGCGACCCGTTCAGCGGCCCGCCCACCCTCCCCGTCCACCTGCGCCGGGCCGCACACCGGTCGATCAACCCGGGCAACCCCGAGGCCGTGGCCGAGCCCGGCCAGGTGAGCGTCTACCCCGCCTCGTCGCCCCAGGCCGACTCGCTGCTGGCGGGACACACCATCGTGGCGTCCACCGACTCCGACGACCTCGCCGAATGGCTCTCCTGGGACACGGCACGCGCCCGGCGGATCAAGGAGTACGGCATCCACTCGACGATGTCGGTGCCGATCCGGGCCCGCGGCCTGACCCTCGGGGTCGCCGTCCTCACCCGCTTCCGGCGGCCCGGCACCTTCACCCCCGACGACGTGCTGCTCGCGGAGGAGGTCACCGCCCGGGCGGCCGTCTGCATCGACAACGCCCGCCGCTATTCCCGCGAGCGGGAGACCGCCCTGGCCCTGCAGCGCAGCCTGCTGCCCCGGACCCTGCCGCGCACGGCCGCCGTCGAGGCGGCCTCGCGCTATCTGCCCGCCGCGCGGGCCGGCGTGGGCGGCGACTGGTTCGACGTGATCCCGCTGTCGGGCCTGCGGGTGGCCATGGTCGTCGGTGACGTCGTGGGCCGGGGCGTCCAGGCCTCGGCGACCATGGGCCGGCTGCGCACAGCGGTACGCACCCTGGCCGACATCGACCTGGCCCCCGACGAGCTGCTCACCCACCTCGACGACCTGGTCGTACGGCTGTCCACGGAGGCCGGCAGCGAGGGCAGCCCCGGCGAGGTCGGCGCCAGCTGTCTCTACGCGGTGTACGACCCGGTGTCGCGGTGCTGCACGCTGGCCAGGGCCGGGCATCCCGCGCCGCTGATGACGCGCCCCGGGGGCCTGCCGGAACAGGTCGAGCTGCCCGCCGGGCCGGCCCTGGGCCTGGGCGGGCTGCCGTTCGAGTCGGCCGAGTTCGAGCTGCCCGAGGGAACCGTGCTGTCCCTGTACACCGACGGGCTGACCGAGGCCCGGGAGCGGGAGGCCGGGGACAGCCACGAACTGCTCCGCGCCTCCCTCGCGGCCCCCGCGGGCTCACTCGACGAGCTCTGCGACCGGGTGCTGCACGCCCTGCTCCCGCCGGGTGGCGCCGCCGACGACGTGGCCCTGCTGCTGGCCCGCACCCGGGGCCTGCCGCCCTCACAGGTGGCGACCTGGCACATCCCGGCCGACCCGGCGCTCGTCTCCCCCATCCGCAAGCAGGTCGTCGAACAGCTCGACAGTTGGTCGCTGAGCGAGGCCGCGTTCACGGCCGAACTGGTGGTGAGCGAACTGGTGACGAACGCGATCCGCTACGGCTCCCACCCCATCCGGCTGCGGCTCATCCACGACGCGACCACCCTGATCTGCGAGGTGTCCGACACCAGCCACACCGCTCCGCACCTGCGCCGTGCCAAGACCTTCGACGAGGGCGGCCGCGGTCTGCTGCTGGTCGCCCAGCTCACCGAGCGCTGGGGCAGCCGGCACACGTCCGACGGCAAGACGATCTGGGCCGAGATCGTCCTCCTCACCGACGAGGAGTGAACCGCTGCACCGCACGCGCGGGCATCGGATCCGCGCGGGCGGGGCACCAGTCGTCGTAGGCGTGTGCCGGGAGCCCGGCACGGCCGCGGCAGGCGGCGGAGCGGCCAGGAGGGGGAGCGACATGGCGAGGACGTCACCGCACGTGCACCGGGCGGGCCTCCTGGCGGGCGCGGTCGCGGCCGTCGGTCTGCTGACCGGCTGCGGCGGCGGGAACGACGGCGGTGACGCGAGCGCCGCGAGCACGCCTTCGACGCCGGCCCCCGCGAGCGCGAGTGCGTCCGCGTCCGGCGGCGGCGGTGACGCGAGCGCGTCGGGGACCGCCGCGAGCGGCACCCCCACGGTGTCCACCTCCGCCGCCGGCGCCCGTTGCCACACCTCGGAACTGCGCGCGTCGGTCGGCCGGAACAATCCGGGCGCCGGGCAGGAGAACTTCCCCCTGGTGCTGACCAACGCCTCCCACCAGACCTGCACCCTGCGCGGCTACCCGGGCGCCGCCTTCCTCGACGCGTCGGGCGGACAGCTGGGGCCCGACCCGAAACGGTCCGAGGGCACCCCCACCACCGTCACCCTCACCCCGGGCGACAGCGCGTGGGCGGGGATGTCCTTCGCCAACCCCCAGGTCAGCGAGGCACGCGCGGCCACTCCCGCGGCCGTGCTGGTCACCCCGCCGGACGAGCGGGACCCGCTGAGGGTGGCGTGGACGGGCGGTCCGGTTCCCGTCGCGGGCAACGCGTCAGCGGTCGTACTGACGGTGTTCGACGCCGGCACCGGCCCCTGACACCCGCCCGGACACGGCGGGGACGCCTCGCTCAGTTCTCACCGCGGCCTGCTTTGATGGCCGGGGACCACCAGCTCGACCCACGAAGGACCAGCCCTGAACACCGCGCTCGCCGAAGCCCTGTCCGTGGCGCTGCTCGTCGCCGTACTCGCCTGGGCCGTGGTGCGGCCCTTCGGCTGGCCCGAGGCCGTGGTGGCCGTGCCCGCCGCGGGGGTGGCGGTGGTGTCCGGGGTGATCTCCCTGGAGCACGTCCGCGCGGAGGCCGAGCAGCTCGGACCGGTGATCGGTTTCCTCGCCGCCGTGCTGGTGCTGGCCCACTTCTGTGACGTCGAGGGGCTCTTCCAGGCGTGCGGCGCGTGGATGGCCCGCCGCGCGGCCGGCTCCCCGACCCGCCTGCTGACCTCGGTGTTCGTACTGGCCTCGGTGATCACCGCGGTCCTCAGCCTGGACGCCACGGTGGTGCTGCTGACGCCGGTGGTGTTCGCCACCGCCACCCGCATGGGGGTGCGGGCCCGCCCGCACGTCTACGCCTGCGCGCACCTGTCGAACTCGGCCTCGCTGCTGCTGCCCGTCTCCAACCTCACCAACCTGCTGGCGTTCGCGGCGAGCGGGCTGAGCTTCACCCGGTTCGCGGCCCTCATGGTGCTCCCCTGGCTGGTCGCGATCGGCGCGGAGTACGCGATCTTCCAGCGTTTCTTCCGCCGGGACCTGACAGCGTCCGACCACTCGCCCGCCCCCGTCGACACACCCCCGCTGCCCCTGTTCGCGCTCGTCACCGTGGGCTGCACGCTCGCCGGGTTCGTGGTGGCCTCGGCGGTGGGCGTCGATCCGGCCTGGGCCGCGGCGGCCGGGGCGCTGGTGCTGGCAGGACGCGCGCTGGTGCGGCGCCGGGCCACTCCGCTCACGGTGGTGCGGGCGGCTGCCCCGTCGTTCCTGGCGTTCGTGCTCGCGCTCGGGATCGTGGTGCGGGCGGTGGTCGACAACGGGCTCGCCGACGCGCTGCGCCACGTCCTGCCCGAGGGGACCAGCCTGGTCGCGCTGCTCGGCATCGCCGCGCTCGCCGCCGTACTGGCGAACCTCATCAACAACCTGCCCGCGGTGCTGGTGCTGCTGCCCCTGACCGCGGCGGCCGGACCGGGCGCGGTCCTCGCGGTGCTGCTCGGGGTGAACCTCGGCCCGAACCTGACCTACGCCGGGTCGCTGGCCACCCTGCTGTGGCGGCGCATCGTGCACGGGCACGGGCACGGCGTCGACCTCAAGGAGTTCACCGGCCTTGGCCTGCTCGCCGTGCCGGCCTCCCTGCTCGCGGCCGTACTCGCACTGTGGGCGTCACTTGAGGTCCTCGGGACCTGAGGGCAGCGTCTTCGGGTTCTGGGCGACGGCGTCCTCGGGCCCTGGAGACCGCGTCCTCGGGGACCAGACCGGCCGCCTCCGGTCAGCGTCCTCCGCCGCCGTAGCCACCGCCGTACCCGTACCCGTAACCGCCGCCGTACCCGTAACCGCCGCCATAGCCGCCGTACCCCGGCCGGCCGTTCGCCGAGCAGGAGAACCCGTAGCAGGGGGCGCCGGTGGAGGCGGAGACCGTCGGCGTCGGCGTCGAGGGCTGTGCCGACGGGGTCGCCGAGGGCTTCGGCGTGGACTTCCTCAGGGTCTCCGGCGTGGGGGTGGCGACCGGCTCCGACGAGGTGACGCCGCTCGCGTCCCAGTTGACCACCTTCATCTGGAGGTCGGTCTTCGAGATGTCGAACACCCAGTGCTGCTCGGTGCCGTCGTCGCGGTTCTTCACGACCAGCGCGCCGCCGCCGTCCGTGGCGGCCGGGGCCAGCGCCAGGTCCTGGTTCCAACGCGGCACGAGCGTGCCCTGCAGCGTGAAGTCGTAACGGATGCTCTTGGCGGCCGACTTGCCGCCCGTGCACGGGGCGAGACGCACCGAGTAGCCGAGGTGCGAGTCCAGGCACAGGCCGGGGTCCGCGATGCTGCGCAACAGTCCGTCGGTCTCGTACGACCACTGCTGGCCGGCCGCCGAGGAGCAGTCGGCGAGTTCGGTCTCGGCGCCGGTGACGGCCTTCTCGCCGACGACGCCGACGCAGAGCCCCGAGGCGACGTTGTGCAGCCTGCCCTGGAGGTCGCCCTTCGCGGCCTCCGCGGCACCGGCCCAGGACGGTCTGCCGCTCGCGGTGCCCGCTTTGGCGCCGGGGGCGTCCGAGGGCTTGGCACCGCCGGCCGTCGAGGAGCCGTCCGAGGAGGAGAGGGCCGACCACAGGACCAGGGGCAGCACGATCAGCGCGCTCACCGTCAGGGTCGCCACGGCGACGTTGCGGCGGCGGGCGGCGGCCCGGCGGGCGGCCTTGTGGGCCGAGCGGCGCGAGCCGGTGCGCGGGCCGGAGGGGACGGTCGGGAACGCCTCGCCTGCGAAGGCCGGCCGCGCCGCTCCGGCCTCGTCCGCGAGGCCCTCGGGACTGCCGGCCCTGGCCTCGACATAGGCCCGGGCGCCCCAGCCGAGCACCGCCTCGGCGAGTGCGGTGCCGAGGTCGCCGTTGAACTGGTCGAGCTGGTCGGCGGTGTGACGGCAGTGCCTGCACCGGTCGAGGTGGGCGCGCAGGTCCTGGTCGAGGTCCACGCCGCCACGCCGGTAGGTGACGTCCAGCAGCCGCAGGTAGTGCCGGCACTCCTGCTCGGGGGCGAGCTCGCGGTGGACCTGGAGGCACTCGTCGCGCAGCCGCTCGCGGGCCCGGCGCAGTTCGACGCCCGCGTCCTCCTCGCCGAGGCCGAGCAGCGCGGCCGGCACCGTGAGCGGTTCGGACTCCACGTCGGTGTGCCACAGCACGCAGCGCGCCGACTGGGGCAGCCGCTGGAACGCCCCCGACAGCAGGCGCCGGCCGGCGGGCGGCAGCAGCCGGGCCGCCAGGCGGTCGCCGCCGCCCTCCGACCGCAGCTCGGGGTGGAGTCCCTCGCGCCGGTGGTCGGTGTCCCATTCGGCGGCTATGCGGCGCACGGTGACCAGCAGTTGGGGCCGCCACGCGGCTGTCGGCCCGTTGTGGCGCAGTGACTCGCCGAAGAGCCGGGTGAACGCCGCGGTGGTGAGCATGCCGGCGGGGCGGGGACCGTCGGTGCACAGCCGGGCGTAGGCGAAGGCCGCTTCCCAGTGCCGGTCGAGGAGTTCACCCACCGGTTGCAGCGCGGGCGTCGTCCCCGTCCACTTCTTGAGCTCCGCGCTCAGTTCCTCGTCCGTGGCGTCGGACGGGCGGGCGGGAGTCGGGGAATTCGACAGGCCTGCGTCATTCACAGCGGCATTCCTCCCGAGGGCATGCGGCATAAAAGTCCATACCAATAGGTATGCGGACCTGTCGAGGATGCGACGGTCCTTGCGTACAGGATTCGGCATCTCGAACGCCCGCCTGGGGCGGCACTTTTGGAGCGTGGGGGGCGAACGGGAGGAGCCTCGCGCGCACGGCGGAAAAGTACTGGCCCGTGCGCCGACAACGCACACCTTTACACAGGTCAGCGGGATGGAACAAGCGGCCCCCCCGGTTTTGCGCAATGCGCGGGGACCGAAGATGTTTGACAAAACGTCAACACGGACCGGGCACCGAATGCCGTTGTATCGGGCCGGTAATCGGAAGCGTTATCGGGCCGGGTTCGCGCCACCTCGGCCGAAACCATTGCAGGGGGCCCGCGCCGCAGGTCGGGCCGGTTCACCGGGCCTCGCCCCAACCATTGGGCGGCGGCCCGGTGTCCGCCGGGCGCCGGGCTCAGTGGCCGGCGACGGGACGCACGGTGTAGGGCCGCGCCAGTTCCTCGATCTCCTCGTCGCTGAGCCGCAGTTCGACGGCTGCCACCGCGTCCTCGATGTGCCCCGGCCGGCCCGCGCCGACGATCGGCGCCGCGACCGTGTCCTGGTGCAGCAGCCAGGCGAGAGCGACCTGGGCGCGCGGGACGCCCCGTTCGCCGGCGATACGGGTGAGGGCCTCGACGATGGTCCGGTCGCCCTCCTGGTAGAGCCGGCTGCCGAAGTCGTCGCTCGCGCTGCGCTCGGTGACGGTGTTCCAGTCCCGGGTGAGGCGGCCGCGGGCGAGCGGGCTCCAGGGCAGCACGCCGACGCCCTGGTCCGCGCACAGCGGCAGCATCTCGCGCTCCTCCTCGCGGTAGAGGAGGTTGTAGTGGTTCTGCATGGACACGAACGTCGTCCAGCCGTGCCGCTCGGCGGTGTACTGCATCTTGGAGAACTGCCAGGCGTACATCGAACTCGCCCCGATGTAGCGCACCTTGCCCGCCCTCACCAGGTCGTGCAGCGCCTCCATCGTCTCCTCGACCGGGGTGTGCGGGTCGAAGCGGTGGATCTGGTAGAGGTCGACGTAGTCCGTGCCGAGGCGGCTGAGGCTGTGGTCGATCTCGGTCATGATCGCCCTGCGGGACAGGCCGCCGCCGTTGGGCCCGGGGCGCATCCGGCCGTGCACCTTGGTCGCGAGGACTATCTCGTCGCGGTGGGCGAAGTCGCCGAGCGCCTTGCCGACGATCTCCTCGCTGGTGCCGTCGGAGTAGACGTTCGCGGTGTCGAAGAAGGTGATGCCGGCCTCCAGCGCCTGCCGGATCAGCGGACGCGAGGCATCCTCGTCGAGGGTCCACTCGTGCGTGCCGCGGTCGGGCAGGCCGTAGGACATGCAGCCCAGACAGATCCGCGACACGTCCAGACCCGTCGAACCGAGCTTCACGTACTGCATCGTTGCTGCTCCTGCCTGCAAGGGGGATGTGCCCGCGAGCCTACGGCGCGGCCGGTACCGGGTCTCCCCCGTTCGGCCCGGCACACCCGCCCGCTCACGGAGTTCCCGCACGCCCGGGTGGCCGCCCGCCTCGGCCGAGCAGATCCAGCGCCCGCGCCCAGCCGAAGTCCGGTCGCCCGCCGTCCGCCGCCGGCTCGCCCGAGTACGGCTCGCCGAATCGGACGCCCATCCCGCGCAGCCGTATCAGGCTGTCCTGGTAGGCGGGATGGGCGGCGAGCGCGTCGGACACGCAGGGCAGGACGGCGACGGGAACGCCCAGTCCGTACGCCTCGCACAGGGTGGCCACGGCGAGGGTGTCGGCCAGGCCGGACGCCCACTTGTTGACCGTGTTGAAGGTGGCCGGGGCGACCACGACGGCGTCCGGGGGCGGGAAGGGGCGCGGATCGCCGGGCGTGCGCCACGCGGAGCGGACGGGCCGGCCCGTCCGCTCCTGGACGGCGGCGACGTCGAGGAACCCGCCGGCCAGCGCGACCGGCGTCGCGAACACGCCCACGTCCCAGCCGTCCTCGTGGGCCGCGGTGATCAGGTCGCCGACGTCCGCGGCGATGCCGGCGGCGCAGACGACGACGTACAGGAAGGGCTTCGCGTCCGGTGGGGTCACGCGGGAACCCTATGCGCGGCCCGGCCCGGCCTGTCCGGACACGGTGATGGCACTGACCGGGCAGGCCCGGGCGGCCTCCCGCAGCATCGGGTCGCGGGGCGGGTCCTGGCCGCCGGGCAGCAGCGTGCTGAAGCCGTCGTCATCCTGGGTGAAGACGCCCGGGGCGGCCAGCACGCACTGGCCGGCGCCGATACAGGCGTCCCTGTCGATGTCGATGCGCACGACGCGAGCCTCCTACCAGGTCACGGGGAGCTCCAGCATCCCCTGGATGGTGTCGCCGGGCTTGAAGGGGATCTCCTCCGCCGGGGCGGCCAGGCGCAGCGCGGGCAGCCGGGTGAAGAGGGTGCGCAGCGCGATCTCCAGTTCGGCGCGGGCCAGGTTCTGGCCCAGGCACTGGTGGATGCCGAAGCCGAACGCGACGTGATGGCGGGCCGGCCGGTGCCAGTCGAGGGAGTCCGGGTCGGGGTAGGCGTCCTCGTCGCGGTTGATCACCGAGGTGGCGAAGACCACGGCGTCCCCGGCGCGGATCGTCGCGCCGCCCACCTCGATGTCCTCGGTCGCCGCCCGCAGCAGCCCGTCGGCGATCGACAGCATCCGCATCAGCTCCTCGACCGCCGCGGGCAGCAGCGTGAGGTCGGCCCGCAGTTCGCGGAGCCGCTCGGGGTGCCGCAGGAGGGTGTAGGTGCCGAGGGAGATCATGTTGGCGGTCGTCTCGTGGCCGGCGACCAGCAGGATGGTCGCCAGCGAGACGACCTCGGCGCGCTCCGGCGTGCCCTCCCGCAGCCACTGGTGGACGAGCTGGTCCAGGAGGCCGTCGCCCGGCTCCGGCTGCTTCTGCTTGTGGTCGATCAGCTCCTCGAAGTAGGCGTTCAGCCGGTCCCTGGCGTCGAGGGTGTCGGCTCCCGTCGGGCCGCGCAGCAACCGGCGGGACTGCCCCTCGAAGAACGCGTGGTCGGCGTAGGGGACGCCGAGCAGCGCGCAGATCACCATTGACGGCACGGGCAGCGCGAAGGCCGGCACGAGGTCGGCGGGCGGCCCCTCCTCGATCATCGCGTCGAGCCGCTCGTCCACGACGCGCTGGATCTCCGGGCGCATCGCGGTGGCCTTCTTCAGGGTGAAGCCGGGGATCATCATCCGGCGCTGGTCGCGGTGCACGGGGTCGTCCACACCGAGCAGGGCGACCCTCCGGTTGCGGGCGGCGGCGAAGCGCTCGGTGGTCGCCGGGAAACCGGGGCGGGTGCGGTCGGTGGACAGGCGCCGGTCGGCCAGCAGGGTGCGGGCGACGGCGTGTCCGCTGACCAGCCAGGCCGGACGGCCGTCGTAGAGCGTGATCCGGGTCAGCGGACGGTCGGCGCGCAGCGGGTCGTAGGCGGCCGGCGGGTGGTAGGGACAGGTCCGGTCCTGGGGGTAGGCGACGGGTTCCGTTTCCGTCATGGCAGACCTCGCAGACGAAGGGTGCGTCGTGCAGATCCCCATTAGATGCCCGGGGCATCTATAGGGGGACGCGATGTTCGGCCAGATCGGTGGCGCGGCCGATCTGGCCGGGGGTCGCCGCCTCCGCGGAAAAACGGTTGTCGCGACACCGCGCTCGGCCGCAGGATCGGGCCATGTCCACGAACCCCGCCCCGCTGTCGCCGACCGTCACCGTCACCGGTCCGGTGCGCGGCCGACAGCAGCCCGGCCGACCGGGAGGGCCGACGCCGCCGCGGTCATGACCGCCGCGCTCGTCGCGGGACTGCTCGCGGGCTACGGCATCGCCATGCCGGTCGGCGCCGTCGCGACCTACCTCGTCTCCCTCACCGCCCGCACGTCCCTGCGCACCGGCGTCTGTGCCGCCCTCGGGGTGGCGACCGCCGACGGGCTGTACGCCCTGTTGGCCATCGTCGGCGGGTCCGCCCTGGCCGCCGTGCTGCGGCCGTTCCTGGGTCCGCTGCGCTGGGCGTCCGCCGCGGTACTGCTCGCGCTGGCGGCCCGGGGTGCGATCACGGCCGTACGCCGGCATCGCGACCGCCGTGCGGCCGCGATGACCGATCCGCCGCCGCCGAGCCCGGCGCGGGCGTACGGCGCGCTGCTCGCGCTCACCCTGCTCAATCCCACGACGGTGATCTACTTCGTGGCCCTGGTGCTCGGCACCCGCTCCGGCGGCTCGGTACGCCCGCTGGAGCAGGGCGTGTTCGTCCTCGCGGCCTTCACCGCGTCCGCGAGCTGGCAGGTGACCCTCGCGAGCGGCGGCGCCCTGCTCGGCCGGGTGCTCACCGGACGCCGGGGGCGGCTGGTGACGGCGCTGGTGTCGAGCGGGGTGATCGCGGCGCTGGCCGTGCGGATGACGGTGGCGCCCTCGTGACCTGCGACGGCCCGGACGGGGCGGGTGGTCCGCCGGAACGGCGGCCGTCGAGGGTACGGTCCGTCCCGGACGCCCGGTCCGGCCGGGCCCCACGGCCGGCAGTGCGGCTGGCGGAATGCGGGCGCCCGGTTCCGGCCGCTCGGCGGGCGGTGGCCGAAGTGGCGGGTGTCGAAGGGCGTCACGGCGGTACGGATGAATCATGGACGTGCCGGTGTTGGCACCGGTGCGAGCCGACCGGAACACACTGACGATGGGACGGATGCCATGCCTATCGAGGGCGAGTACGAACCCAGTCCGACGCAGCGGGTGCGTGAGCAGGTGGAGCTGTACGAGAGCTCCGGCGGCACCGAGGGAACCACCCTCGCGGACACGGGGCTGCCCGTGATCGTGCTGACGACACTGGGCAGCAAGAGCGGCAAGATCCGCAAGACGCCGCTGATGCGGGTGGAGCACGAGGGGCGGTACGCCGTCGTCGCCTCGCTCGGCGGGGCGCCCAAGCACCCCGTGTGGTACTTCAACGTCAAGTCGAACCCCCTGGTCGAGCTCCAGGACGGCCCGGTGAAGCGGGACATGAGGGCCCGTGAGGTCACCGGCGCGGAGAAGGACGCGTGGTGGGCGCGTGCCGTCGAGGCGTACCCGAGCTACGTCGACTACCAGAAGAACACCGACCGGGAGATCCCGGTCTTCGTGCTCGAACCGGTCAACGGGAGCTGACCCGGGGACGGCCGGTCGTCCCCGGGATCCCGGGGACGGCCGGCCGGAAGAATCTCGACCCGGTACGCATGGACCGGTGAACGCCGGGCAGGCGAACGTCAGGCCCCGCCGCGCTCCCCCGTCGCGGCGGGGCTTTCATGGCTCCGGGTCGCCGCCCGGTCCGCCACGTCGAGGAAGATCTCGCCCGCCTCCGGCACCATGCCGGCCACGGACCGCTTGATGCGGACGGCGACCTCCTCCACCCGCTCGCTGTCCAGACCGGGCACCAGGTCCACCCGGGCGGCCACCAGCGTCGAGTCGAGACCCACCTTCATCGTCAGCAGTGCCTCCACGCTGTCGATCTCGGGCTGCGCGCGCAGCAACTCGCGGATACGGCCGGTGGTCTCCGGGTCCATGGCCTCGCCGATCAGCTGGTCGCGGGCGTCGCGGCCCAGCCGGTACGCCACGTACACCAGCAGCACGCCGATGGCGAGCGAGGCGGAGGCCTCCCACACGACCTGCCCGGTGATCATGTGCAGGGCCATGCCGATCATCGCGAGGGTCACACCGAGGACCGCCGTGCCGTCCTCGGCGACGACCGTGCGCAGGGCGGGGTCGCGCAGGCCGGCCGTGCCGCCCTGCCGGCGTACCTGGTGCAGGGCCCGCAGCAGCGAGACGCCCTCGGCGACGAGGGCGACCGCCAGCACGACCAGGCCCACCACATAGCCGCTCAGCTCCTCCTCCGCGCCGTTGCGCAGGGCCTCGACGCCCTGGAAGAAGGAGAAGCAGCCGCCCATCACGAAGATCCCGACGGCCGCGATGAGCGACCAGAAGAACCGTTCCTTGCCGTAGCCGAAGGGGTGCCGCTGGTCGGCGGGGCGGCGGCTGCGGCGCAGCGCGGCCAGGAGGAAGACCTCGTTGAGGCTGTCGGCCACGGAGTGCGCCGCCTCCGACAGCAGCGCGGGCGAGCCCGCGAAGAGGCCGCCCACCGCCTTGGCGAGGGCGATCACGAGATTGGCCGCGAGCGCCACCAGCACGGTGACGCGGGTCCTGCTGTCTGCCTGTTCGTCCGTCGCTGTCCCAGTCACCCCCGCCGAATGCCCCGGCCGCCGCGACTCACACCGTGCCGTCGGCTGATTTCGGGGAACGCGTCCACCAGGGACGTACGGCCGGGACGGACGGACGTCAGGGATACGGCGGGGACACGACAGGGAGGCGGCGATGGGCGGCGCGGAGGACGGCAGCGGCTCCTGCGGGAGGGAACGCCGTCACCCACGGCTGCCCGCGCGTCACCCTCTGCCTCGCCACCGAATGGACGGCCCCGCACCGGGAAGGAGCACCGGGCCTGTACCCGCCGGCGCCGCGGGGCGAGATCCCCGAGGTGATGGCGGGCATCCGTGAGGACGCCGACAACGGCGTGCATCCGGATCCCTCCGGCCGGCCGAATCCGCCGGATCCCTCCGGCCGACCCCGCGTCACCGTGCGGAACCAGGCGGCCGTCCCTTCGGTGACGGGACGTCGCCGCCGGTCCGCGCCGGGGAAAGGATCCCGGCCCGGGGCAGGCTCCGAGCCGCGGCGCACCGCACGCGGCACCCATCGAGACAAGGAGACACACGTGGCCAAGAACAAGAAGAAGAAGCTTCCGCTCGCCTACAAGCCCCTCGGGTTCGTGCTGGGCTGGACGAGCGGTACCCTCGCCGGTCTCGCCTTCCAGAAGACGTGGAAGGCGATCCGGCACGAGGACAACGCGCCCGACGCGCTGGACCAGGACCGCGGCTGGGGGGAGATCCTGCTGGCCGCGGCCGTCCAGGGCGCCCTGTTCGCCATGGTGCGCAGTGCGGTGGACCGCACGGGCGCGAAGGCCATCGAGCGGTCCACCGGTGTCTGGCCGGCCACCGACAAGGGCGGCCGCGACTGACTCAGCCCTGTTTCGGGGCGGTCGACGGGGTGAGGCGCAGGGTGAAGGAGTGGCCCGCCGGGTCGGCGTAACCGCGCTCCTCGAAGGGCCCCGACGCGTCCTTGGTTTCCAGCGGGCGTCCGCCGAGACCGACCACCCGGCGCTCCGCCTCGTCCAGGTCCTCGACCAGGAAGTCCAGATGGGCCTGGAGGGAGTTCTCCGGACGGGGCCAGCTCGGCGGCGTCGCGTTCACGTCGCGGCGGAACGCCAGCCGGGTCCCGTCCCCTGCCCTGATCTCCACGCGGTTGGCACTCTCGTGCGTCTGCTCGGCCTCCAGCAGCTCCTTGTAGAACACGGCGAGCTTCTCGGGCTCGGAACAGTCGAGCACGACCACCCCCGCTTTCACCAGTGCCATGTCTCCTCCGAAGGGTCGGCGCGCGGGGCGTTCGTGCCCCGCGCCCTGCCCCCTCGGATATCCCGGCAACGCCGATTCAGTCGGCGGCGGCCGCGTCCGGAGGTGCGCGGGGCCCCGTCGGCCGGCCGCCCGCGCGCACCGGACGGGCAGGTTCTGGACACCTGTCCATGTATGCTGGACACCTGTCCATGTGAGTGCGAGGAGCCGGCCCGGTATGGAAACAGTCGCGAACGTCCTGGTGGGCCTGGTGGCCGCCCTGCACGTCTACATCCTGGTGATGGAGATGTTCCTGTGGCAGAGGAAGCCCGGCCGGGGGCTGCACGGCTTCGACCCCGAGCTGGCGCGGGCCACCGCCCCGATGGCCGCCAACCAGGGCCTCTACAACGGCTTCCTCGCGGCCGGCCTGGTGTGGGGGCTGATCGCCGCCGACCCCACCGGCTTCCGCGTCCAGGTGTTCTTCCTGTGCTGCGTCGTGGTGGCCGGAGTGTTCGGCGCAGCCACGGCCAACCGGCGCATCCTGTTCGCCCAGGCACTGCCCGGCGCGCTCGCCCTGGCCGCCGTCCTCGCCGCCCGGTGAACGACGGCGGGCCCCGGGACCCGCGGGCCGCGCGCACCCGGGCGAGGTTGCGCCGGGCCCTCCTGGAGGAATGCGCCGAGCGGCCCCTCGGCGAGGTCGGCGTCGCCGCGCTCGTGCGCCGCGCCGGAGTCGGCCGGGCCACGTTCTACCTGCACTATCCCGACCTGGAGGCGCTGGCGGTCGACGCCTGCGCGGACGTCGTACGAGAGGCGGTGGAGGCGCTGCACGCCTGGCGCGGCCGGCCCGATCCGGTGCACGCGCCGCCCGCGCTGCCGGAGTTCTTCGCCTCGCTCACCCCACACGCCGGGCTGTACCGCGCGCTGTTGAGCCCGGGCGGGGGCGGCCCGCTCGGCCGGGTGCTGCACCGGGATCTGCGCGCCTACAGTCTGCGCGAGCGGGAACTGGCGGGCGCGGCGGACGCCCCGCTGGTCGCCTCCGCCGTCGCGGCCACCTTCGCCGGGGTGCTGGCCGACTGGCTGCACGGGCTTCTCGAAGCCGACCCCGCGGAAATCGCCGACCAGGTCTGGCAGTTGCTGGTCACGCTGCACACGAGCCGGTGAACGAGGCCCTCCCGTGAGCGGGTTCTCACATGCAGGCGACGAACCGCTTCGCCCGCGGCCAGGCCTCCACACCGCCGGGCGTGCGCACGTACGCCGTCGACCTGTCGTCCGTGAGCCACAACTGCCGCTCGCCGAGGCGGTATCCGGTGTCGTGGGCGTCGCCGGGCAGCCGGGCCTTCCCGACGTACGCGCCGGTGAGGCTGTCGCTCTCCAGCACCCCCTCGGGATCACGGACGTACTGTCGGACGCCTTTGCCCCGCCCCATGGCCAGGAAGCGGGCGCTCCGCCAGCCGCAGTGCTCCGCGCCGGCGTAACCGCTCAGCGTCGTGGTGGGAACCCGGTGCCCGGCCGCGTCGGTCCAGATCTCCAGGTCCAGGCCCTCGGTGAAGCTCGCCGGCAGCTCCGCCGGGTCGCAGGAGGCACTGCTCTCCGGCCCCCAACCGGGCGCGTTCGTACGGTCCTTGGCGACGACGACGGCGACCTTGGTCCTGCCGTCGACGTCGTAGGAGAACAGGACCCGCCCCGCCTCCCCGCGCTCCACGCGGTAGCCGTGGCGCGGAACCTCCGGCCCGTCCATGTCGAAGTACGCCGTCAGCCCCTCCTCCGGTGTCCTACCGCCGTCGCCCGCGCCCCATTCGCCGCCCGCGCCTCCGGAGTAGATCTCCCCGTCGCACTCCAGGGCCCGGCCCGCGGCGCCCGCCGACAGCCGGACGGCACGCGCGCTGTCCTGGTCGAGGTTCCGGGAGGCCACGTACAGCGGACCGCCGTACGGCGTGGCGGGCGGCGTTCCCTCCACGAGAGGGCCGGTCCCCCCGCCGGCACACCCCACGGCCGTCATCGCCGTCAGTACCGCCGCCACCGCGAGTCCTCTGCGCATACCCACCCCTGTCCGCCGTCAGCCTTCCGGTCCTTCGACGCGGCGGGGCGGCGACACGTTCGCCGATCAGCGGACCGCCGCCCGGAACGTACGCCGGTACGCCTGCGGTGACACCCCGATGGACGCGTGCAGGTGCTGGCGCAGGGAGGCGCCGGTCGCGAACCCCACCCGGCCGGCGATCTGGTCCACGGACAGGTCGCTGGACTCCAGCAGGTGGCGGGCCCGGACGACCCGCTGCTGGATCAGCCAGCGGCCGGGACTGAGGCCGACCTCGTCGTGGAAGCGGCGGGCGAAGGTCCGCAGGCTCATCCGCGCGTGCGCGGCGAGGTCGGTCAGCGTCAGCGGTTCCCCGAGGCGGCCAAGGGCCCAGGCGCGGGTCGCGGCGGTGGTGGCCGCGCCCTGCTCGGGCACCGGCTGTTCGATGTACTGCGCCTGTCCGCCGTCGCGGAAGGGCGGGACGACACAGCGGCGGGCGACCTTGTTGGCCAGCTCGCTGCCGTGGTCCTTGCGCACCAGGTGCAGGCAGACGTCGACACCGGAGGCGGCGCCGGCCGAGGTCAGGACGCGGCCGTCGTCGACGAACAGGACGTCCGGGTCGAGCGCGACCCGCGGGTACATGTCCCGGAAGAGGTCGGCGACCTGCCAGTGGGTGGTCGCGCGATGGCCGTCGAGCAGTCCCACGGCCGCCAGGACGAAGGCGCCGGTGCAGATGGAGACGATCCGGGCGTCGGGGCGGATGTGCGCGAGGGCCGCCGCGACCTCGTCCGGCAGGTCGGCGGTCACCTTCGCGGGCGAGACCGGCGCGATCACCACCGTGTCCGCGGTGGCCAGCGCCTCGGGCCCGTGCTCGACGGTGATGCCGAAGTCCGCGTTGCTGCGCACCGGCTGCCCGTCGACGCTGCACGTGAGCACCTCGTACCGGCCGTCGGCGGCGCCGAGGATCCGGCTGGGGATGCCCAGTTCGAAGGGATAGACGCCGTCCAGCGCCAGGACCACCACTCGTTCCACCCGCTGCATGGCACGATCATATCGAAGGTTGGCAATTCTGCCATTTCCTCGCCGGGACGTCACCGGCAGGCTGGTCGCCATGAGCACTGTGAACACCATGCGAGTCATCAGCCAGCACACCCTCGGCGGCCCCGAGGTCCTCGACGTGGTCGAGGTGGAGCGCCCCTCGCCGCGGCCGAACGAGGTACTGGTGCGGGTCAGGGCGGCCGGCGTCAACCCCACCGACTGGAAGCACCGGGCCACCGGGGGCTTCCTCGGCGAGCCGCCGTTCGTCCTCGGCTGGGACGTGTCCGGCGTGGTCGAGGCCGTGGGCATCGGCGTCGCCCGGTTCGCGCCCGGCGACGAGGTCTTCGGCATGCTGCCCTACCCGTTCGGGCACGGCTCCCACGCCGAGTACGTCTCCGCGCCCGCCCGCGCCTTCGCGCCGAAGCCCGCCGGGATCGACCACGTCCAGGCCGGCGCGCTGCCGCTGGTCTCACTGACCGCGTGGCAGGCCCTGGTCGAGACGGCCGACCTGCGGCCGGGACAGCGGGTGCTGGTCCACGCGGCGGCCGGCGGGGTCGGGCACGTGGCCGTGCAGATCGCCAAGGCGCGGGGCGCGTACGTGATCGGCACCGCGAGCGCGGGCAAGCACGACTTCCTGCGGAGGATCGGCGCGGACGAGACCATCGACTACCGGGAGACCGACTTCACCGAGGCCGTGAAGGACGTCGACGTCGTCCTCGACACGATCGGCGGCGAGCACTCCACGCGCTCGCTGCGCGTGCTGCGCCCCGGCGGGATCGTCGTCTCGATCCTTCCGGTCGGTTCGGACGAGTTCCACCAGGAGGCCGAGCGGCTGGGCGTGCGGGCCGTGCGGATGCTGGTGGACGCCTCCCGGACCGGCCTGGGGGCGATCTCCGAACTGGTCGAGGCGGGGAAGCTGCGCGCCGAGATCGCCGGCACGTTCCCGCTGGCCGATGCCGCCGAGGCGCACGCGCTGGGCGACACCGGCCGGACCACGGGCAAGCTGGTCCTGGTGGTCGACTGACCGGGTCCGGTCAGAAGGTGAGCACGGGTTTGACGGTCTTGCCCGTGCTCATGTCGCTCACCGCCCGGTCGATGTCCGCGAACGGATAGTGCCTGATCAGGCGGTGCAGCGGCAGCCGCCCGTCCTTGACCATCCGGACCAGGGCGGGGATGACGGTCCGCGTCTCGCTGTCGCCGAGGGTGAGGCCGACGATCCGCTTGCCGCCGAGCAGCCCGTTGACGTCCAGGGAGACCTCGGTGCCGAAGGGCGGGGCGCCCACGACGACCAGGGTGCCGCGGGCGGCGAGCGCGTCGACGCCCTGGCGCAGCACGGCGGCGCTGCCCGTGGTCTCCACGACTCCGTCGGCGCCCCGACCGTCCGTCAGCAGGGCGATCGCCTCACCGAGGTCGGCGGCGCCGGCGTCGACGGTGTGGGTGGCTCCGAGTTCCCTGGCCAGCGCCAGCCGCTCCCCCACCCGGTCCACGGCGATGATCCGGGTGGCCGGGGTGAGGGCGGCGGCCATCACCGCGCAGAGGCCGACCGCGCCGGCGCCCAGGACGACGACGGTGCTGCCGATGGCGGGCTCCAGCACGTTCCACACGGCGCCGGCCCCGGTCTGCACACCGCAGCCCAGCGGGGCGATCGACTCCAGCGGCACGTCCCGGTCGACGGGGACGAGGCTGCGCTCGTCCACCAGGGCCCGTTCGGCGAACGAGGACTGGCCGAAGAAGTGGCCGCCGAGCGGCTCGCCGTCCCGGCTGATGGTGCTGGTGCCGTCGGCGCGGCGGCCACCGATCAGGTTCAGCGGCAGCCAGGTCGCGCAGTACGCCGGGTGGCCGCCCCGGCAGTTGCGGCACTCCCCGCACGAGGTGAAGGACAGCACGACGTGGTCGCCGGGGACGACGCCGGTGACGGCGGAACCGACCGCCTGGACGACGCCCGCCCCCTCGTGGCCGAGGACTCCGGGCAGCGGGAAGGGCAGTCCGCCCCCCGCCACGCCCAGGTCTGTGTGGCACAGGCCGGCGGCGACCATCCGGACGAGCGCCTCGCGCGGACCGGGCTCCTCCAGTTGTACGTCGGAGAGGGTGAAGGGCGCTCCGCCTGACTCGACGACGGCGGCGCGGGTGGTGAGGGACATCGTGGAACTCCCCTGCGACTAGGTGGGCGCGCTCAGCCGAGCGAGACGACGACGGACTTGACCTGGGTGTAGCCGGCGAGCGCCTCGGGCCCGTACTCACGGCCGAAGCCGGAGTCCTTGACCCCGCCGAAGGGGACGGCGGGGTCGAGCATCGCCCAGTCGTTGATCCACACGATGCCCGCCCGCAGCCGCTCCGCGATGCGGTGGGCGCGGGCGAGGTTGGTGGTCTGGATGCCCGAAGCGAGGCCGTACGGCGTGGAGTTGGCCAGCGAGACGGCCTCGTCCTCGGAGTCGAAGGGCTGCACGGTCAGGACCGGTCCGAAGACCTCCTCCTGGACGACCCGGGAGTCGTTGGGCAGGTCGGCGATGACGGTGGGCTTGTAGTAGTAGCCGCCGTCGAGGTCGAGGCGCTCGCCGCCGCAGACGATCCGGCCGCCGTCCTTGCGGGCCAGTTCGACGTACTCCTCGACCTTCCGCAGATGCCGCTCCCCCGCCATCGGGCCTACGACGGTTCCGGGCAGCCGGGGGTCGCCGACCGGCACCCCGGGGACGGCGTCGGCGAGGATCCCCAGCAGGGTGCCGTACACCGGGCGCGCCACGAGCAGCCGCGGACCGCCCATGCAGAACTGGCCGGTGTTGAACACGAAGCCCTTGATGATCGCGCCGACCGCCTTCTCCAGGTCGGCGTCCTCGAACACGAGGTGGGCCGCGTTGCCGCCGAGCTCCATGGTGACGGGCTTGAGGGCCTCGCCGGCGACGCTCGCGGCGTGCCGGCCGACCGCGGTGGAACCGGTGAAGGCGATCTTGTCGACCCCGGGGTGGCGCAGCAGCGCCTCGCCGGCCACCGGGCCGGTGCCGGTGACGACGTTGACGACCCCGTCGGGGACCCCGGCCCGCTGGAGCAGACCCGCCATGTACAGCGCACTGAGGGGCGTCTCGTCGGCGGGCTTGTGGACGACCGTGTTGCCTGCGGCGAGCGCCGGGGCGAGTTTGGAGCCGGCCAGGATCAGCGGGAAGTTGAACGGGGTGATCGCGGCCACCACTCCGAGCGGCTCGCGCCGGGTGTAGGCGAGGGCGCCGAGCGGGGTGTCGCGGTTCGCGCCGTGCAGGGAGTGGGCGAGCGCGGCGAAGTGCTCGTAGTCGTTGGCGGCGTTCGTGATGTCGACGGCGCGGCACAGCGAGATCGGCTTGCCGACGTCCAGGCTCTCCAGTGCGGCGAGGTCGTCGGCGTGCTCACGGATCAGTTCGGCGACGCGGTGCAGCACCCGGCCGCGCTCGCGGCCGCTGAGTCCGGACCACTCACCGGAGTCGAACGCCTCGCGGGCGGCGCGTACGGCCGCGTCCACGTCGGCGGCCCCGGCCTCGGCGACGGTGGTGAGGACCGTGCCACGGGACGGGTCGATCACCTCGGTGCGCGCTCCGTCGGCCGCCTCGCGCCACCGTCCTGCGACGAACAGCCGGCCGGGTTCGATCTCGAAGGTGGTCATCACCACTCCTCAGCGTCATTGCCAAGATTTCAACCAACAGGATTCCTGTTGGTTCATCGTCTGCTGCGCAGTCTCATTAACGACAGGTTTCCTGTCAATGCTCTAGGGTGAACCCATGGCCGGCACGCAGACAACGAAGACGCACCCGTCGCTTCTCTACATGGTGAAACAGGTGGAGCTGGTCGTGCGATCCCACCTGGACGAGCTGGTCAGACCCTCGGGCATCACCGCGCTGCAGTACACCGCGCTCACCGTCCTGGAGCGGCACGACGGACTCTCGGCCGCCCAGCTGGCCCGCGACTCGTTCGTCACCGCCCAGTCCATCGCCGACCTCGTCCGGTCCCTGGAGGGCCGCGGCCTGGTCCGCCGGGAACGCAATCCGCGCAACCGGCGCGAGCTGCTGATCCTGCTGACCGAGACGGGCCGCGAGCTGCTCGCCCGGCACGCCGGGCCGGTCCGCGAGCTGGAGGAACGGATGGTCCGGGAGCTCACGCCGCACCAGACCGAGCAGTTGCGCCAGGCGCTCTCCAGGGCGTGGCACGCCCTGTCGTAGATCGCGGTCATGCGCAATTCACAGACATATGTCAATCGAACATGCTCAAATACGGTCCATCGAGGGTAACTTGCAGGGCGGGGAACGGAATTGCGCTCACGCGGGGCCCCATGACACGTCTGCGTCCGCACGCGCGCCGCGCGATGTCAGCCAGGCCCCGGTGATGCAACCCCACCGCTCTGGGAGCCGGTTCGAAGGGACGTCGTCGTGCAGCAGGAACCCGCGGCGCTCAGTCGGCATCTGCGTGTCCGCCGGGACCGGGGACACACCGTCCTGGAACTCCGCGGCGAGATCGACATCGCCGCGGCCGTGGAGATCATCCCGCACCTCGACCGGGTGACCGCCCGCCCGGAGTCCCGGATCGTGATCGACCTGCGCGGGGTCGAGTTCTTCGACTGCTCGGGCCTGCGCCTGCTCTACCGCGCCCGAAGCCGGGTCCTGGACCGCGACGGACAGCTGTACGTCGTCTGCACCCACCCGCTCACCCTGCGGGTCATGCGGGCCACCGGTCTGGCCAGGCTGCTGCCCCCGCATCCGACCCTGGAGTCCGCCCTGGACCGGCCCGAGGCGGCCTCCGGCTCCCTGTGACCGGCCCTCGCGGCACTAGTGGCTGCGCGGCGCGTCGAAGAGGGCGCTGACCGACTCGCCGTTGTGGATGCGCCGTACCGCCTCGGCCAGCGCCGGGGCGATGGACAGGATGCGCAGCTTGTCCGTCCGCTCCTCCTCGGGAACCGGCACGGTGTTGGTGCAGACGATCTCCAGCACGTCGGGCTGCTCGCCGATCCGCTTGAGGGCGCCCGCCGCGAACAGCCCGTGCGTGCACGCCACCCGGATCGACCGCGGCCCCAGTTCCCGCAGCCGCTCCAGCAGCTCCAGGACCGTGCTGCCCTTGGCGATCTCGTCGTCCAGCACGATGACGTCACGGCCGGTGACCTCGCCGATGACCGCGTTGATGCTCACCCGGTCGTCCGCGAACCGCTGCTTGGCGCCGGCGGCCACCTGCGCGCCGATCATCCGCGCGAACGCGGCGGCCTCCTTGGCGTTGCCGAGGTCCGGCGAGACGACGGTGGTGCGCGAGAGGTCGTAGCGGCGGAAGTGCGCGGTCAGCTCGCGCAGCGCGTGCAGGTGGTCGACCGGTACCGAGAAGAAGCCGTGCACCTGCGGGGAGTGCAGGGTCATGGCGAGGACACGGCTCGCCCCGGCCGCCACCAGGAGGTCCGCGACGAGCCGGCCGCCGAGGGAGATGCGGGGCTCGTCCTTCTTGTCGGAGCGGGCGTAGGAGTAGTGCGGCATCACCACGGAGATCCGGCCCGCCGACGCCCCGCGCGCCGCGTCGCACATCAGCAGCAGCTCGACGAGGTGCTCCTGGACGGGCCTGACCAGCGGCTGGATCAGGAAGACGTCCCGTTCCCGGCAGTTGGCCTGGAGCTGTACCTCCAGGCAGTCGTTGGCGAACCGGCTGACCCGGGTGGGGCTGAGCGGCACTCCGAGATGCGCGCAGACCTCCTGGGCGAGCTCGGGGTGGGCGCTCCCGCTGAACACGGCGATGTCTCGCACGATCCGCTCCTCGCGTGATCATTTCCGGCTGCCGGGCTCATGCTACGGCCCTGCCCCGGCCGCGGCCCGCCACGGGTGAGGGCCGAGGGCCCGCGCGCCCTGTCCGGCGGCCCCCGGGTCGCCCGGTCGTTCCCGGGCCCGTTCCGGCGCACCGGAACGGGGTCCTCCTCGCGTCCGTGCGCCCCGCCTGCCTCCGTCCCGAGCGGCATTCGGCCAACAGCACGGTCTGACGCGGGATTTGAGGGGCATGTGGTCTGTAGGAAGGAGGGCCGTCGCCATGACGACTCCCATCAGGCGCGTGTCCAGAGGCATGCCCGGCTGGGCGAAGGCGGTGAGTGCCGTCGTGCTGGTGCTTGTCGTGTTCTTCGCCGGTATCCGGCTGAGCGTGCTCCCTGGCCTCAAGGACCTGTTCGGCACCGAGACCCACGACCGTTCGGGTCCGGCACTGCTCCAGTCCATTCAGGACATCAGCCGTTACGACGCCGCCTCCGGCAACTTCCAGGTCGTCGTGGACCTGGAGAAGGACACCAAGTACCTGCCCGACGCGATCCGCGGCTCCCGCACCCTGTACGTCGGGGCGGGCACCGTCGACGCCTATGTCGACCTCGGGAAGGTCGGCGACAACGACGTGACGGTCGACAAGGACCGCACCAAGGCCACCCTGCGGCTGCCGCACGCGGCGCTCGGCAAGCCCGCGCTGGACCCCGACCGCTCCTACGCGGTCTCCAAGCAGCGCGGCCTGCTGAACCGGCTCGGCGACCTGTTCTCCGACAACCCGAACGGCGAGCAGGCGGTGCAGAAGCTCGCCGTACGGCACATCGGCGACGCGGCCAAGGAGAGCGGTCTGACCACCCGTGCCGAGAAGAACACCACCGGCATGCTGCAGGGTCTGCTGCGCTCCCTCGGCTTCAAGGAGGTGCACGTGACCTTCGGCGCGTGACCGACCCGCGGCGCGCGCGACGGGGGCTCGGCAGGCCCGGCACCGGCATGGTGCCGGGCCGCTCGCGTGCGGCGTCCGTACCTGACGGCGCCCGCCGCCGCCCCCGGCCGGATGCCCGTCGCGGTGTACGGCGGCGGCCCCGCCCGTGAACCCCGCGGGCGGACCCGGCGGGGAGCCCCGCCGACAGCGCCCGTCCCGGGGTGGGCGCCGGCGCTCCGCACCCGGCCGAATCCGGCGGCATCGTCGGCGCGTTCGGGGGTAAGCGGCGTGGACACAGGGAAGTTGGCGACTGGAGGACACATGGCCTGGGCAGCCTCACGCGCGAGAACGGCTTTGCGGACACGCGCCGCCGGAACCGGGCGTCCGCCGCGGAAGTCGCAGCCGACGCCCAAGCCTGAGCCGGAACGGCGCCCGCTCCCCTGGCCGCTGCGGATGCTGGCGATGCTCGCGGCGTTCGCCGTGATGGTGGCGTTCGCCGTGGTCCTGGCGCGACTGACCCTGGAGCCCTCCCCCGCGTCGGTGGCGCTGACGCACACCAACCTGCACCCGGGCAGTTCCCTGCGGGCCTATCTGGACCAGCCCGCGATGCGGGACGCGATGAAGCAGATCGGCGGAAACCTGCTGCTGGGCGTGCCGTTCGGCGTCCTGGTGCCGATCGTGGCGCCGCGGACGCGCAGCATCCTGAAGGTGCTTCTGCTGACCGCGATCGTGATGCTGCTGGTGGAGTTCGCGCAGGGTGCGCTGATCACCGGGCGCGCCTTCGACGTCGACGACGTCATCCTGAACACCACCGGTGCCCTGATCGGCTACCTCCTCCTGGGCCGCCGGCTGAGCCGGGCGGTGCACGCCCGCCGGCGCAAGGCGTGACCGCCGAGGTGTGACCGCCGGGGAGCGACCGGATGCTGGGCGACGACATCGGACAGGTCGGCCGGCCCGACCCGGGCGGGATCGACGTCATGGAGAACGTCGGCTTCGAGCCCTCGACGGTCCACGGCACGCTGCACGGCCCCGGCCACTCCGGCTCCGGCGGCATCGGCGCGGGCTACTCCCTGCCCGGCGGCCGGCCCTTCGCCGGCGCCTTCCACACCTTCGCGGTCGACTGGGCGCCCGGCTCGATCACCTGGACGGTGTACGGCACCGTCCACCAGCGCCGGACCCCGGCCGACCTGGGCGGCCGTACCTGGGGGTTCGACAAGCCGTTCTTCCTGATCATGAACCTCGCGGTGGGCGCTACTGGCCGGGCGACCCGGACGGGTCCACGGCCTTCCCCCGGCAACTCGTCGTGGAGCCGGTGTCGGTCACCACCGCCGACACGGCCACCGGCGCGCCGATCAGGGGACTGTCCGGCACGTGCGTGGACGTGGCCGGGGCCGACCCGGCCAACGGCACACCGGTACAGCTCTACGACTGCAACGGCACTCCCGCGCAGCAGTGGACCGCCGGCTCGGACGGCACCCCGCGGGCCCTCGGCAAGTGCCTGGACGTCACCGGCGGTGGCACCGCCGACGGCACGACCGTCCAGCTGTGGGACTGCACGGGCGGGCCGAACCAGAGGTGGTCCGTCAGCGCCGCACACGACATCGTCAACCCGCAGGCCGACAAGTGCCTCGACGTGAGCGGCAACAACCCGGCCAACGCCACCCGGCTGCAGCTGTGGACGTGCACGGGCGGCGCCAACCAGAAGTGGACCCTCGGCCGGCGGGACCCCGCCGGCCGGTCCGGCGCCGGGGGGGTAGCCCCGGCGATACCACGACGGTAAAGAGACCCGTCCCACACGAAGAGGGGGCCGGTTGGGGGCATCCTCCCATCGACGTCGTTTCG
>NZ_JBWKDW010000010.1:104970-177091 GCF_056435735.1 Streptomyces sp. NPDC043878 | reverse complement strand
ACGACCCCCCCCCCCCCCCCCCCCCCCCCCCCCCCCCCCCCCCCCCCCCCCCCCCCCCCCCCCCCCCCCCCCCCCCCCCCCCCCCCCCCCCCCCCCCCCCCCCCCCCCCCCCCCCCCCCACCACGCCGGGTCAGGGCCCCGTCCGCCAGGGCCGGGTGCCAGGGCTAGTGCCGCCTCCAGGTGAACTTGTCCCCGCCCACCCAGCGGACCACCTCGGGGTCGTCGAGGTCGTGGACGGTGATGCCGAACGCGGCGGCCGCCTCCAGCACGTCGGTGACGGCCTTCGCCTCCCCGACCACCTGGCCGTCGATCTCCACGATCCGGAAGGGCGGCGTGCCCGGCTGCACCCCGAGCACCGTGATCCGCGGGTGGGCGATGTGCGGGCTCGTGACTTCGGTCATGCGTCGAGCGTAGAACGCCGGGCGGCGAGGCGGGCGGCCTGGTCAGCCGCCCAGCAGGTCCGGAACGGCCGCCCCGACGGCTCCTTGCGTGGCCGGTCGAAGTGGCCGTGTTCGCCCAGCCGGGTGAGAGCGGGGGCGACGGTGTGCCCCTGCGCGACCGGTTCGAGGACGCGCGGGGCGGTGTACGAGGCACGGCACACCGCCGGGTGTTGCCGAGGTGGTGGCTGACGGGCGACCGCGGTACCGGGGCGGGACGGCGGACGCACCGCCCGTCCGTCGTGCGGGGCCCGCGGGGCTGGGGAACCCTGGAGGAGGAGGTGGCGATGGACCCTGTCGAGGCCCTGGACCGGATCGCGTTCCTGCTGGAGCGGTCCCTGGCGCCGACCTATCGCGTCCGCGCCTTCCGTACGGCGGCCCGGACGCTGACCGCGCTGCCCGCGGACGAGGTGCGCGAGCGGGCCCGCGACGGGACGCTGGAGTCGCTCAAGGGCATCGGGCCCAAGACCGCGCAGGTGGTGCGCGAGGCGCTGGACGGCGGGATGCCCGGCTATCTGGAGACGCTGGAGGAGACGTCGGACGCGCCGCTCGCACTTGGCGGCGAACGGCTGCGGGCGCTGCTGCGCGGCGACTGCCATCTGCACTCCGACTGGTCCGACGGCGGCAGCCCGGTCGAGGAGATGGGCAGGGCGGCGGCGGCCCTGGGGCACGAGTGGGCGGTGCTGACCGACCACTCGCCGCGGCTGACGGTCGCCCGCGGACTGTCGCCCGAGCGGCTGCGCGAACAGGTGGAGCTGGTGGCGGAACTCAACCGCACCTGGGCGCCCTTCCGCCTGCTCACCGGCATCGAGTGCGACATCCTCGACGACGGCTCGCTCGACCAGGAACCGGACCTGCTCCAACAGCTCGACGTGGTGGTGGTGTCCGTGCACTCCAAGCTGCGCATGGACGCCCGCGCGATGACCCGGCGCATGGTGGCAGCCGTACGCGATCCGCACGCCGACGTGCTCGGGCACTGCACCGGGCGGCTGGTCACCGGGCGGGGGCGGCCCGAGTCGGAGTTCGACGCCGACGAGGTGTTCGCGGCCTGCGCGGAGTCCGGTACGGCCGTGGAGATCAACAGCCGGCCCGAGCGGCTCGACCCGCCGCGTCGCCTGCTGCGCCGGGCCGTCGAGGCGGGGGTGCTGTTCTCCGTCGACACCGACGCCCACGCGCCGGGACAGCTCGACTGGCAGGTCTACGGCTGCGCGCGGGCCGAGGAGTGCGGGGTGCCCGCCGAACGGGTGGTCACCACGTGGTCGCGGGAGCAGGTGCTGGCGTGGACCCGCGAGGGCCGCACACCGGCCGGCGTGAGCGGCCCCTGACGTGGTACCCGTACGGGGATCACAGAGGAAGGACCAGCGTATGGAACGGGCGGCCGTGTTCGACGTCGACGGGACCCTCGTCGACACCAACCACCTCCACGTGGTGACCTGGTGGGAGGCTTTCCGGCAGGCGGGCCACCAGGTGCCCACACACGCCATCCACCGGGCCGTGGGACTCGGCTCCGGCGACCTCGTCGCCCATCTGCTCGGCGAGGACCGCGACAAGGACCAGGACGCGGAGCTCAGCGCCGCGCACAAGGCCCTGTACGGGCAGTACTTCGGCCGGCTGCCGGCGCTGCGCGACGCCGGGCGGCTGCTGCGGCAGCTCGACGGCAAGGGCTGGACGGTGGTGCTCGCCACCTCGGCGGGCGGCGCCGAACTGGGCGCGCTGCTGAAGGCGATCGACGCCGACGACGCGATCCGCGCCACCGCCAGCGCCGACGACGTCGACGCGGGCAAACCCGCGCCCGAGCCGGTCGAACACGCCCTGGAACTCGCGGGGGTGCCCGCCGAGCGGGCCGTGTTCGTCGGCGACACCGTGTGGGACATGCAGGCCGGCACCCGGGCCGGAGTCCGCTGCGTGGGCCTGCTGAGCGGGGGCATCCCCCGCGCCGACCTGACCGGGGCGGGCGCCCAGGTGATCTACGACGACCCGGCCGACCTGCTGGACTCCCTCGCGGACAGTCCCTTCGGGTGAGGCACCGGCCGAAGGTGAGACACCGGCCGAAGGTGAGACACCGGCCGGAGGTGAGACACCGGCCGTATCGGGATACCCACAGCGGATGACTCAAGTGACGGATGCGGTACGCCGGGAGGCACAGGCCGTGGGCCGGGCCGCCCTGGCCGTCTGGCGGGGGCCCGGCCGGGAGCGCGACCTGGTCGTGCAGTCGCTGAAGGCGGCGGCCGCCGCGCTGCTCGCCTGGTTCGTGGCGAGCGACCTGCTCGGCGACCCGATGGCCCTCATGGCGCCCTGGGCGGCCCTGGTCCTGGTGCAGGCCACCGTGTACAGCTCGCTGCGGCAGGCCGCGCAGCAGGTCACGGCGATCTGCGCCGGGACCCTGCTGGCGTCGGCGGCCCTGGCGCTCACCGGCTGGACACTGGGCGCCCTGGCCCTGTCCATACCGGTGCTGATGCTCCTCGCGAACTGGCGCCGCTTCGGCGACCAGGGCATCTACATGGCCACCACCGCCGTGTTCACCCTCGCCTCGGGCACGGTCGGCGCCTCCGCGGTGGGACACCGGGTGGGGCTGGCGGCGCTCGGCGCCGTGATCGGGATCGCGGTCAACGCGCTCGTGCTGCCGCCGGTCCACCTGCGGGACGTACGGGAGAACCTGTCGGGGCTCGCCCGGGAGTCCGGGGACGTCCTGCACACCGTCGCCGCCGGTCTGCGCGACGACGACTGGGACGCGCAGACGGCCGCCGACTGGTCGCACGCCTCCGCACGGCTGGAGGACCGCCTGGACGCGCTGCGCTCGGCGCGCCGCTGGAGCAGGGAGGGCCTGCGTCTGACCTCGAAACCGCTGCGCGCCCTCGCCCGGGCGCCGCTGTCGGCCCCGCCCGAGGAGGAGGACGAGCGGTGGAGCCGGGTCACCGGCCACATCAGGGCGCTGACCCGGACGCTGGCCGTCACCGCCGACGAGGGGCGCAGCCCGGCCCCGCCCGGCCGGGCCCAGCTGTGCGCCTACGCGGGGCTGCTGGAGCTGATCGGGGACGCCTGTCAGGCGGAGGGCCGCCGGCTGTGGGGGTGCCCCGGCGGGGGCCGCCCGGACGGCCGGGCCGAGGACACCGCGCGGGAGACGCACCGACGGTTGCAGGAGAGCCTGCGCGAGCACGCCGGGCAGGACGCCTCACGCGCGGTGGTGCTCGGCACGCTCCTGCTCCAGGCGGAGAGCCTCTGGTCCGAGGCGGTCCCGAACCCCAGCGATGGCCCCGGCCCCGGCAGCAGTGACACGGATCACCCCATACCGCCACAGAGCGCGGAACACCCCGGGGCGGTCGGCCGTTGAACCGACCGTGGGTGTGGACGGGACAGTGTCCCCGGGCCTCACCTTCTGCCCACAGGGACGATCGTCCGGCTGAAGCCCTGTGGAGCGACTCGCCGAGAGGCGACCGCCGTCCGCGCCCACACCCGTACCGCCCCGACCGTGATTCCCCCGTCCGGTCGGGGCTTTCCCTTTGCCCGCACCCCGCCACGGCGTCGCTTGACTTCGAGCGCACTCCAATCCGTAGCGTCCTGGACATGAGCACTGCACAGCACAAGATCGGATCGGGCTTCGGCGCCCGCAGCACCGCCGACGAGGTCCTCGCCGGCATCGACCTGACCGGACGGCTCGCACTGGTGACCGGCGGCTACTCGGGCATCGGCCTGGAGACCACGCGGGCTCTCACCGGGGCGGGCGCCCGGGTCGTCGTCCCGGCCCGCCGGCCCGCCACCGCCCGGGAGGCCCTGGCGGGCGTCGACGGGGTCGAGGTGGACGAACTGGACCTCGCGGACCTGGACAGCGTCCGCGGCTTCGCCGAGCGGTTCCTCGCCTCGGGCCGCACCCTCGACCTCGTCATCGACAACGCCGGGATCATGGCCTGCCCGGAGACCCGTGTCGGGCCCGGCTGGGAGGCCCAGTTCGCGACGAACCACCTCGGCCACTTCGCGCTCGTCAACCGGCTGTGGCCGGCCATCGAGCCGGGTGGCGCCCGCGTGGTCTCCGTGTCCTCGCGCGGCCACCACTTCTCCGGCATCCGCTGGGACGACGTCGACTGGCGCGAGGGCTACGACAAGTGGGCGGCCTACGGACAGGCGAAGACGGCCAACGTCCTGTTCGCCGTCCACCTCGACCGGCTCGGCCGCGACCACGGCGTACGGGCCTTCGCGCTGCACCCCGGCGGCATCCTCACCCCGCTGCAGCGCCACCTGCCCCGGGAGGAGATGGTGGCGAACGGCTGGATCGACGAGGACGGCAACCCGATCCCGCAGGAGGGCCTGAAGACCCCGCAGCAGGGCGCCGCCACCCAGGTCTGGGCCGCGACCTCGCCCCAGCTGGCCGAACGCGGCGGTGTCTACCTGGAGGACTGCGACATCGCCGAACCGGCCCCGGCCGACGGCGAGCGCACCGGCGTCAAGGACTGGGCGACCGACCCCGGGCAGGCGGCCCGCCTGTGGGCACTGTCGGCCGGGCGGACGGGCGTCGACGCCTTCGCCGCCGGGGCCTGACACCGGCCCGCTCCCCCGGCGCGGGCGGCCCGGGGGCACCGGCGCGTGCATCGGGGGTGGCCGGGTACCCGGGCCCCCCGCCGGTTCGGGTCCCGCTCTCGTCCCGCCCGTCGGCGGGAGAGGCCGGGCACGGCCTGCGACTCGCGGCCGAGAGGAGCCGAAGATGAACAGCGCAACGGGCAGCACGATCGTCGTCACGGGCGCCACCGGCAACGTAGGGACCAGCGTGGTGCGCCTGCTCTCCGAGGACCCCGAGGTCGGGTCCGTGCGGGGGCTGGCCCGCCGGCTGCCGGACTGGTCGCCCCCGAAGACGGACTGGTCCGCGGTCGACCTCACCTCCGGACAGGCCGACCTGGTCAAGGAGTTCACGGGCGCCTCCGCGGTCATACACCTGGCCTGGGCGTTCCAGCCGACGCACGACCCGGCGACGACCTGGCGCACCAACGTGCTGGGCTCCATCCGGGTGTTCGAGGCCGTGGCGGCGGCCGGTGTGCCGACGCTGGTGCACGCCTCGTCGGTCGGCGCGTACTCGCCGGGGCCCAAGGACCACACGGTGGACGAGTCGTGGCCGACCCACGGCTGGCCGGACGCCGCGTACTGCCGGGAGAAGGCCTACCTGGAGCGGGCCCTGGACACCTTCGAGTACGAGCATCCCGGTGTCCGGGTGGTCCGGATGCGGCCCGCGTTCCTCTTCAAGCGGGCCTCGGCGAGCGAGCAGCGGCGCATCTTCGGCGGCCGCTTCCTGCCGGGCCCGCTGGCGCGCCCCGAACTCCTGCCCTTCCTCCCCGACATACCGGGACTGCGGGTCCAGGCGCTGCACACCGACGACGCGGCCGAGGCGTACCGACTGGCGCTGCGCACGGACGTCCACGGCGCGTTCAACCTGGCGGCCGATCCGCCGGTCGACGCGGACCTGCTGGGCGAGCTGCTCGGTGTCCGTCCGGTGCGGCTGCCGCGCACCGCTGCCCGGTCGGCGATCGCCGCCGCGTGGGGGCTGCGACTGCTGCCCGCCTCGCCCCACCTGTTCGACGCCGTCCTCAGGCTGCCGCTGATGGACGTCACCCGCGCGCGGACCGAGCTGAGCTGGAGCCCGCGGTACACGGCGACGGAGGTCCTGACGGAGTTCCTCCAGGGTGTGCAGCGCGGCGAGGGCGCGGACACCGAGCCGATGCGAGGCCGCGAGGTCGGCTGACGGCACACGCCCGCGGGCCCCTGCCGGGGAGCCGCGGGCACCGTCATCGGCCGGCACTCAGCCCCCGGCCGGGTCACTCCCACCGCCCCCGACTGACGGCTACGGCTGACGGCTGACGGCTGACGGCTGACGGCTGACGGCTGACGGCACGGTGCCACGACTCCCCCACCCGGGCCCGCAAGGACCGCAGGCGACCCGGTGCTCAACCCGCCGGCCGGGACACCCCCGCCCGCTCCTGGTCCAGGCGTTCGCGCTGGGGGACCACCGTGCACCTCGGGTCGTGGACCCGGTCGGACACACCCGTGCCGGCTCCCCCTCGCGTTCGGGCCGCGGTCAGTCAGTGGCCTCGTCCGGCACGGGGTGCTCGGGATGCGGGGACGCCGACTGCGGTTCGCCCTGCCGGCCCGTGCCGGCCTCGTCGGTGTCCGGCACGTCGGTGGCCCGCTCGTCGCCCGCCTCACCGGGTTCGCCCGCATCAGCGGGTTCGCCCTCCGGACCCTCTTCGTCCACGCCGTCGGTGGCGCCGCGTTGGCGCGAGGGGACGACCTCCCAGGGGTCCTCCCCGGCGTGCGCCTGCTGGTCCGGCAGGTCCCGCGGGAGGGGCGTGCCGTTCTCACCTGGTCCTTCGTGGCGGTGGTCGGCCACGACGTACTCCCTTCGCCTGGGCTACGGGAGTGGCGAGTACCCCGCGGTGACCAGCGCAACCTCAGTGCGGCGCGCGCTCCTGGAGGGCGGTGCGCCAGGCCGGAGGGGGTCCCTGCGGCTCGGGTTCGGCGCGTCTGCCGCCACGGGCGAAGAAGTCGGCGAGCGGCAGGATCGCGGCGCCCACGGTGACCGCGTCGGGCCCGAGGCGGCCCATTTCGACGGTGACCTTCTCGGCCGGGTGGCGCAGGGCGTACGACACCGCGTGCCGGCGTACGGCGGGCAGGAACCGCGCGCCGAGCTGGAGGCCGGCCCAGCCGCCGATGAGGATGCGCTCGGGCTGGAAGAGGTTGATCAGGTCGGACAGGCCGGCGCCCAGGTACTCGGCGGTCTCCTCCAGCACGGCGAGCGCCACCGGGTCGGCCGAGGTGCCCTCCGGCGGGTAGGCGGCGGCCAGCATGTCGGTCAGCGCGGTCTCCTCGTCGGCGCCCTCCGCGGGGCGGCCGCCCTCCTCGCGCCAGCGCTCGAGGAGGGACTCGGCGCCCGCGTACGCCTCCAGACAGCCCAGGGCTCCGCAGCGGCAGCGGCGCCCTCGGACG
This sequence comes from Streptomyces sp. NPDC043878, assembly GCF_056435735.1. Taxonomy (NCBI): domain Bacteria; kingdom Bacillati; phylum Actinomycetota; class Actinomycetes; order Kitasatosporales; family Streptomycetaceae; genus Streptomyces; species Streptomyces sp. NPDC043878. Next base: position 169,688 of record NZ_JBWKDW010000010.1, on the reverse strand, counting down.
CGGACCGTCAGATGGCCCCACTCGACGGCCCGGCCGTGCTCCACCTCGGGGGTCACCAGACAGGCGCCGACACCGGAGCCGAACAGGACGACGATCGCGTTGCGGGCACCGCGGCCGCCGCCGAACCACATCTCGGCCTGGCCCAGGGTCTTGGCGCCGTTGTCGATGAAGTAGGGCACGGTGTCCGGGAGTTGGGACCCGGCGCGCAGCAGCTCCTCCAGCGGGACGGCGTCCCAGCCGATGGTCTGCCCATGCACGACGGCGCCTCGCTCGGGGGTGTGTTCCACGATGCCGGGCACGCCGATGCCGACGCCGAGCAGCCGCTCGGGCGCGATACGGGCGGCGGCGAGGACCTCGGCGATGCCGTCGCGGATGTGGCCGACGATGCCCTCGACCTCGTACTCCTGCCGGGCCAGCGGGTGCTGCACGCGGGCGAGTTCGGTCAGCGCCAGGTCGAACAGCTCGATCCTTACGCGGGTCTCGCCGACGTCGACGCCGATCATGTGGCCGCTGTCGGGCGCCGCGCGCAGCAGGGTGCGGGGGCGGCCGCCGTCGGAGTCGACGCTGCCGGCCTCCTCGACCAGTCCGTCGGCGACCAGGTCGGCGACGACGTTGCTGACGGAGCCGGAGCTGAGCCCGGTCACCGGGCCGAGTTCGAAACGGCTGAGGGGTCCGTCGAAGTAGAGCCGTTGCAGCACGGCCGTGCGGTTGGCCCGCCTGAGGTCGCGTACCGTGCGCCCGTTCCGCCCCGCCATGTGGCTCCTTCTCCGAACCCCGCCGACCTGCAAGATACCTCTGCGGGGCCGCCGGGCGCGAGTTTCACCCACCCTTAATTCACGACCTGAACGAAGTGAGGCCGATCCCACGCCGGCGCACAGTCCCGCGTCCGCACGGAACCGAGTTCCCCAAAAAGCACTGGCTCCCCTGCGTCCGACTGTCTAGCCTAGGCTGAAACCTAGTGGCCCTAGGAAATTGCCGAGCGCGCACGGTCCCGGTGTGCGTGACCCACAACCCCACCCCTCCAGGAGCCTCGCCATGAAAGCACTCACCGAGCAGACCGTTCGCGACTCCTTCGTCAACTGCTCGAAGGGAGAGGCCAGGCGTCTCGCCGTGCCCCGGGACCTCGCCGAGCGGCCCTGGGACGACCTGGACTTCCTGGGCTGGCGCGACCCCGGGGCCCCCGACCGCAGCTATCTCGTCGCCGAGCGGGAGGGCCGGCCCGTCGGTGTCACGTTGCGCTTCCCTCCCTCGACCCGGGGCTTCCTGCACCGCAGCCTGTGCTCGCTGTGCCTGACCACGCACCGGGGCGGGGGAGTCTCCCTGATGACGGCCCGCAAGGCGGGATCCGCGGGCCGCGAGGGGAACTCGGTCGGCCTCTACATGTGCACCGACCTCGCCTGCTCCCTCTACCTCCGGGGCAGGAAGGTCCCGGAGAGCGGGAGCCGCTTCGAGGAGAGCCTGACCCTGGAGGAGCAGATCGCCCGCACCACGGGCAACCTGGCCGCCTTCCTCGACAAGCTCTTCGTCTGATGTCCGACGGGTGACCGGTGACGCGTGACCTGTGACCTGTGACCTGTGACGAGTCACGTGTGCGGGTGACCTGTGACGAGTCACGTGTGACGGGTGACGTGCGACGACAGCCACCGACCACCTGCCCAGGGCCGCCCCGCCTCCCCCGCCCGACCCACGACGGTCCGTTTCGGATGTTCGCCCGAGCGGCGGGTACCGGCCCAGATGCGTTGAGGACAGTCACGGTCCTCAACGAGTAGCGTCGGTGCATCTGTGGAAGGGGTCAGCGCAAGGATGCGAGATGTACGTGAGTTGACGGCGTCCCCTGTGCGGCTGGTGAAGCGGCACAGGGAACCTGTGGTCGTGCGGACCCTGCGATCGGCGGTCGCGGCGTCCCTGGCCTACGTCGTCGCCCTGCGTCTGAGCCCCGAGGCGGCACCGCTCACCGCGCCGCTGACCGCGCTGCTCGTCGTCCAGGTCACCCTGTACGCCACCCTCACCAACGGCATCCGCCGGGTGAACGCGGTGGTGGCCGGGGTCCTCGTCGCCATCGCCTTCAGCATGCTGGTGGGACTGACCTGGTGGAGTCTCGCACTGCTGATCGTGGCGTCGCTGGCCGTCGGGCACCTGGTGCGGGTCGACGAGTACGTGCCCGAGGTGGCGATCAGCGCGATGCTGGTGCTCGGTGTCACGAGCGTCGGGGACACCGCGTGGGCGCGCATCCTGGAGACGCTGATCGGCGCGGTCGTCGGTCTCGGGTGCAATCTGGTCCTCGCCCCACCGGTGTGGGTGGACGAGGCGGGGGAGTCGATCGAGGGGCTGGCCCGGCGGGTACGGCAGCTGATGCTGAGCATGGGCGAGCAGGCCGCGGGCCGGATCCGCGTCGAGGAGGCGGCGGCCCGGCTGCACGAGGCACGCCGGCTCGACCACGCGATCGTCGAGGTGGACGCGGCCCTGCGGCAGGCGGAGGACAGCCTGCGGCTCAACCCGCGGGTGCGCGAGGGGCTGCTGCACCGGGTGGTGCTGCGCACCGGCCTGGACACGCTGGAGATCTGCACGGTGGTGCTGCGGGTCCTCGCCCGCACCTTCACCGACCTCGCGAAGGAACGCGAACCCGACGCGCTGTTCACCCCGGGGACCGGCGCCGCCGTGGAACAACTCCTGTCCGAGATCGCCGACGCGGTGGTGAGCTTCGCGGTGCTGGTCACCACCGACGTCAGCCACAGCGCGGAGTCGGCGGAGGAACGTCTCAGCACCGAGCTGCGGCAGGCCGCGACCTCCCGCGACAAGCTCGCCCAGCTCCTGCTGGAGGAGGTGCAGAGCGACGCCCGGCACTGGCAACTGCACGGTGCGACGCTGACGGAGGTCAACCGCATCCTCGACGAGCTCGACACCGAGCACCGCACGCGCCGGCTGTTCGAGGAACTGGACCGGGTCAGCCAGGAGCAGCGCGAGCGGATGCCACGGCTCACCCGGCTGCGCGAGAGCGTGCGGGTTCCGGCCCGGCTGCGCCGGAACCACCGGGCGTCCGCCACGCGTTCCAGGTGACGACAGGAGCAGCACCCGAGTGACGACGAGGGGCGGGCGGATGGCCGACACCACCGTGCGGATCGACGGGAACACACTGCGGCTGCCGGGCGGTGTGGCCGTCCGGTTCGTGCGCACCCTGCGGCTGCCCGAGACGGGCACGCACGCGTTGCCGCCGGGCCTCGGCGAGTTTCCCGTCCGGCGGGTCGCGGACTGTCCGGACACCGTGCCGGAGACCTGGCGGGCGCGCGGCGGCGTGATGCTGCCGGTGTACCTGCGCGAGGCGATGTGGCTGAGCTTCGCCGGCACCACCGAGCCGGCCGCGCTCCAGGTCGGGGTGGGCAAGGTGTGCGCGGTGTCGGGCCGGCCGTGGAGCGGCCGGCTGTCCCGCGAGCCGCAGAACTACGTGGTGCTGCCGCGTCAGCCGTGGCTGGACGGCATCAACTCCGGGAAGGGCACCGTCCGTCAGTTCGTGGCGGTGCCGCTGGGGCTGGGGGCGACCGTCGAGGGCCAGGTCACGGGCGAGGAGGTCTGGGGCGGCGTACAGCTGCAGTCGTTCCCGCTGAACCCGGCGGAGCTGGCGCACTGGCGCGAGGAGGAGCGGCGCCGGGCGGAGCGGGCCGTCCGCTCGATGCGGCCGGGCGGGGCCCGCGGCGCGGCGATGCCCATGTCGGCACCGCCCGCACCCGGCGCGGCCCCGGTCGCCGCCGCACCCGGGGGCAGGGCGCGGGCCGCCGCGGCGATGGGGCTCGGCGTCGGCGGTTCGATGCGCCAGGAGGTGTACCGCGACGAGCGGGCTCCCGGGGACTGGGCCCCGGAACCCGCCGGGCGCGTCTTCGTGCACCTGGTGACCCCGCCGGAGTGGCGCCGCATCACCGGGGAGGCGCCGCCGCCGTCCCCGGTGGACCGGGCGGCCTACACGCGCGCAGGACTGCCCTGGTTCGACTACTACGACCAGGACGCCAGGGATCTGGCGCCCACGGAGACCCTCGGGGCCGTGCAGCCGGTGGGCGACTGGCTCGGTGACGACCACGACCCCTGGCAGGAACCCGCCCCGCACCAGGTCAAGCCCTTGAAGGACGCGTCGGGCAAGCCGGTGCAGGACGGCGACTGGTAACGGTCGGGCCGCGCGGCCCGACCGGCGGCGGGCGGGAGCGCGGGTGGCGGGCGAGGGGTGACGGGTGACCGGTGCGCGTTGCGTACCGCGCAACGGGCGGGTGCCTTTCTTGCGTCCCGTCGGCCGCCCGCGCGAAGGTGGCTGTCGCGCAACGGGCGACGCCCGGGGCGGCCGACCACGGAGGGTGCGGACGATGGACAGTGCGGAAGGAGCGTCGCGCGGCGGCTGGAGCAGGCGGCGTTTCGTCGGCGCCGTCGCGGGAGCCGCCGCTGTCGCGGCCCTGCCCGCCCCCGCGCCGCCCGCCGCCACGCGGAACGGCTCCGGGGCCGGACGCGCCCCCACCGCCGCGAAAGCCCCCGACAGGGCCCCGGCCGCACCGCCGTCGCCCGCCGGGACGCCCGCACGCACGCGCCCGCTCGCGCTCGGCACCTACACGTCCGTCGACGGCGGCGGCAAGGGCATCGGCTTCGCCACGTACGACACCGTGACCGGCCGGATCGCCGGGGCCGGCACACTCCCCGGCGTCGAGAACCCGTCGTTCCTGGCGCCGCACCCCGACGGCCGGACGCTGTACGCGGTGAACGAGCGCGCGGCGGGCGCCGTGACCGCCGTCCGGCTGTCCGACCGCACGGTCCTCGGCACCCGCGCCACCGGCGGCTCGGGCCCCTGCCATGTGTCCGTGCACCCGGGCGGGCGCTGGCTGCTCAGCGCGGACTACGGCTCCGGCAGCGTGGCCGTGCATCCGATCGACGCCTCGGGTGCGCTCGGCGAGCGGACCGACCTGGTCAGGCATTCCAGCCCGCCGCCCGGACCGGGTCAACAGGGCCCGCACGCCCACCAGTTCGTCACCGGTCCGGGCGGCCATCTGCTGGCGGTGGACCTGGGCACGGACACCGTCTACACCTATCGCCTCGACGACCGGACGGGCACGCTGACCGAGACCTCCCGGGCGCACACCCGGCCGGGCGCGGGCCCGCGCCACCTCACCTTCCACCCCGGCGGCCGGTACGCCTACCTGGCCAACGAGGTCGACAACACGGTCGCGGTCTGCGCCTACGACCCGGGCACCGGCCGCCTGGACATCGGCGCCCCGCAGTCCACCGGCACGGGGCCGGGCACCAGTTACCCGGCGCAGTTCCTGGTGACCTCGGACGGCGCGTACGCCTATCTCGCCAACCGGGGCGACAACACCCTGACGCGGTACGCGGTGGAGGCCGGCGGCGCCCGGCTCGGACTGCTCGACACGGTGGCGGTGGGCGGTGACTTCCCCCGGCAGATCGCGTTCTCGCCGGACGGACGGCTGCTGTTCGCGGCGAACCAGAGGTCAGGCACCGTGAGCGTGTTCCACGTGGACGTGAGGGGCGGCGGACTGCGGCTCGCGGGCGAGCCGTTCGCGTCACCGGTCGCGGTCTGTGCGGTGCCGCTGTAGCGGGCGCGGGCAGGCGGCCCGGCCGGCCTCGGTGAGCAGCACGTGCATGCGTTCGGTGAGCTGCGAGACGTCGTCGGCGGGCGAGTGGAACGGCAGCCGTACGTCGCCGTGGGTCCGGGCCCGTTCGACGCGCAGGGTCAGTCCGTGCCGGTCGACGGCGAGGGGCCGGACCCGGACCGCCCCGTGCAGGCTGCCGGGGTCGACCAGCCGGGTGAGGCGTTCGACGGCGTCCGCGTGGCAGTCCGCGAGGTGGCTCAGCAGATGGGCCTCGGCCAGGGCCAGCGGGTCGGGTACGGCGGCGGCGTACTCCTCGACGCCGACGACCTCCGCGCCGGACGGCCGGCGCAGCACCACCCGGGTGGCCCGGAAGCTCAGGCGGCCGTCCTCGGCGGTGAACCAGCCGGCGAGCCAGACCCGGGCGCGGACCCGCGCGCGGACCGGGACGGGTGCCGCGTCGGCGAACTCCAGGACGGCGGACGGCTCACCGCGGGGTGCGCAGACCGCGGCGGCGAACAGGGTGCTGTCCTCGGGGACGCGCAGCGACACCCGGCCGTCCGCGGCGACCTCGTGCGCGCCGACGAACTCCTCCCGCCCGCCCTCCGCCGTCACCGCGCAGGACCACGCGGCGGCGAGCACGGAGCGGACCTGCTGCGCCGCGGACGGCGCGGCCGCCCAGACGTGACTGTCACCCATACCGATCCCCCATTAGGTAAGCCTTGCCTAACTTATCGGAGTCCGGGGTGTACGCCAACCACGGCCGGCGAGCCGGCACGGCCCGCTGTCAGCGCGCGATGACGCCCAGCAGCGCCCGGGCGCACAGGTCGCGCACCTGCTCCCGGGCCAGATCCCCGCCACGCAGCCACTCCAGGCAGACCGCGGTGGTGAAGGCCAGCCAACCCCGCACGGCCAGGCGCACGTCGGGCCGTTCCCCGAAGACGGAACCGAACTCGGGGTCGGCGCCCAGGGCCGCCAGGATCTGCCGCTCCTGCGCGGCCAGCGCCCGCTGGTACACCTTGCGCACCGCCTGGTCCCCCGCCGCGTCCGCGCGGTGGAACGCGCGGTACCCGTGGGCGTGCTCCTGGACGTACTCCAGATAGGTGTCGAGTCCGGCGGCGAGCTGTTCGCGCACCGGAACACCGGGCACCGCGGCCGTCATGCGCAGCATCCGCTCGCTCTCGCGCTCCACCACGGCCGCGAAGAAGTCCCGCTTGGTCGGGAAGTAGTGGTAGAGCAGGCCCCGCGAGACGCCGGCGATCTCGGCGACCCGTTCGATCCGGACCTCGTCGTAGGGGCTCTCCGAGAAAAGCCGCGCGCCGACCGTCAGCAGTTGCTCCCGGCGCTCCCCCGTGCTGAGCCGGCGGCGCGTGCGCTCGCCCTCGTTCGCGGCCATTCCCGCACCTTACTTGACGCCGGTTCAACAACAGGACGAGACTGGAACGCGCTATTGAACGCACGTACAACACGCGCTGACCGCGCCCGACGGCGGCCGGACCAGCCACCTCCAGTCGCCGGACCGAGGGAGATCGCCATGGCGGACACGACGACCGGGGCCGCACTCCCGAACGGGTTCCGCAGCGCCGAACACGGCTGGCCCGAACTGCACCACATCCCGCGCCCCCCGTACCGGGTGCCGCTGCTCGGCGACGTGCTGGGCGCGAGCCGGCGCACACCTCTCCAGGACTCCCTCCGCTTCGCCCGCAGACTGGGGCCCGTCTTCCGCCGCCGGGCCTTCGGCCGGGAGTTCGTCTTCGTGTGGGGCGCGGACCTCGTGGCGGACCTGGCTGACGAGACCCGCTTCGCCAAGCACGTGGGCCTCGGGGTCGCCAACCTCCGGCCGGTCGCCGGGGACGGCCTGTTCACGGCGTACAACCACGAACCCAACTGGCAGCTCGCGCACGACGTCCTGGCACCGGGCTTCAGCCGTGAGGCGATGGAGGGCTATCACCCGGTGATGCTCGCCGTGGCGGAGCGGCTCACCGGCCACTGGGACCGCGCGGTGACGGCCGGCCGGGCCGTCGACGTGCCCGGCGACATGACGAAGCTGACCCTGGAGACCATCGCGCGAACCGGGTTCGGGCACGACTTCGGCTCCTTCGAACGGGACCGCCCGCACCCCTTCGTGACCGCGATGGTGGGCACCCTCGGCTACGCCCAGCGGCTGAACACCGTGCCCTCACCGCTGCTGCTGCGCGGAGCCGCCCGCCGCAACGCGGCGGACATCGCCCACCTCGACCGCACGGTCGACGACCTGGTGCGGGCCCGCCGTACGGCCGGCGCGGCGAGCGGGGGCGGCGACCTGCTGGACCGGATGCTGGAGACGGCCCACCCCGAGACCGGGGAGCGGCTGTCGCCGGAGAACGTACGGCGCCAGGTCATCACCTTCCTGGTGGCGGGCCACGAGACCACCTCCGGCGCGCTGTCCTTCGCCCTTCACTACCTCTCCCGGCACCCCGACGTGGCGGCCCGCGCCCGCGCCGAGATCGACCGGGTCTGGGGTGACACCCCCACGCCGGGCTACGACCAGGTGGCCAGGCTGCGCCACCTGCGCCGCGTGCTCGACGAGTCGCTGCGGCTGTGGCCGACGGCACCGGCCTTCGCCCGGGAGGCCCGGCACGACACGGTGCTGGCGGGGACGCATCCGATGCTGCGGGGCGCCTGGACGCTGGTCCTCACCCCGATGCTGCACCGCGACCCCGCCGTCTGGGGCCCCGACGCGGAGGGCTTCGACCCCGACCGGTTCGACCCCGCGGCCGTCCGGTCCCGGCCGCCGCACACCTTCAAACCGTTCGGCACCGGGGCGCGGGCCTGCATCGGCCGCCAGTTCGCGCTGCACGAGGCCACGCTGGTCCTCGGCCTGCTGCTGCGCCGCTACGAACTGCGCCCCGACCCCGGCTACCGGCTGCGCGTGACCGAACGCCTCACCCTGATGCCGGACGGGCTGCGGCTGCGGCTGGAGCGCAGGGCCGCGGCCGCTCCCCCGGCGGCCGGTCCGCAGCCGCCCGCCGCGGAGCTACGGTGCCCAGTGCGCGGGACGGGTGACTGACTCGGGCAGCCGCGTGCCGGCGCTGCCCCGGGCCGCGTTCAGCTGGGGCTGGGTCAGGAAGAGGGCGCCGGTCAGGTCGGCGCCCGAGAGGTCCGTGTCGCGCAGGTCGGCGCCGATCAGGTCCGCGCCCCGCAGGTCCGCGCCGGTCAGGTCGGCGGCGATGAGACAGGCGCCCCGAAGGCTCACACCGCGCAGGTCGGCGCCCTTGAGGCGGGCGCCCATCAGGTCGGCGCCCCTGCGGTCCTTACGGCGGCCGCGCGTCCCGGCCCGCACCAGTTCGCTGGTCCTCAGCAGCAGCTCGCCGACCTCCTGCCGGTGGACACCCACGTCGAGGGCGGCCAGTTCCTCAGGCGTCCCACGGGTCAGCCGCTCGACGCGCTCCAGAGCCCGGCGCAGGTCGGCGTGGGCCGGGCGGGCCGCGGGAAACGTGAGCGCCTCGGTCAGGTGGCGGAGCAGTTCGTGCAGATGGCGGACGACCGGGAACACCTCGAACATGCGGCGGGCGCGCTCGGGCGGCCCCGCGCGCCAGTCCTGCCCGCCGAAGGTGACCTGCGAGACCTTCTGTCCGGCGCCGAAGCAGTCGTAGACCGTGCAGCCGGCGAAGCCCTTCTGCCGCAGCTTCGCGTGGATGCCGCACCGGTGGTCGTCCTGGAGGTTGCGGCAGGGCGTGCCGGCCTCCTTGCCGATGGCGAAGTCGGCCGAGCGGGCGAAGGGCAGGGCGACGCAGCACAGCCCGAAGCACTGTTCGCAGTCACCGCGCAGACCGGCCTGGTCGGTGGTGTCGTCTCGCATGCCGCCAGCCTACTGACCTGCCCCGGCCCGACCTGCGCGGACGAGCCGCCGGGCCGCCGCGCGGAGCTGTGTGCGGCGACCCGGCGCGGGTGGTCAGTACCGCTGGGCCTTGGCCAGCCGGGGGGTCAGGACCGGCTCGGCGGGCTTGCGGCTGATGGCGAGCGGCTGGGCCTGGTCACCGGGTGCGAGGTCCTCGGCGCCGACGTACCGGGTCTCCACCACCTTGCCCGCCGAGTCGAGGAAGTCGACCTGCACGGCGTACGAGGCCGTCTTGCCGGTCTTGTTGGTGATGGTGACGAGGACGGCGAGCAGTCCGCCGGTCGCCGACCGCGGTTTGCCGGTGATGGCCACCTCGGACGTGGCGTTGCCCTGTCCGGCGACCTTCCCGAGCTCCGTCTGCGCCGCCTTGTTGGCGCGGGCCGCCTCCGCCGACACGGAGGCCTCGAAGGAGGACGCGGCGGCCGAGGCGGAGGACGCGGCCGCCGAGAGCGAGGCACGCGCCGACGCGAGGGCCGAGGCGGCCTTCGACTTCAGGCCCGAGGGCGGCGTACCGGAGAAGGACGCCGTGTCGGGCGTGGCCGGCCGCGTGGTGGTGGACGGCGAGCCGCCGTTGTCGTCCGTGCTGCACGACAGCAGCGTGAGCGAGGCCGCCACGGCGGCCACGAGCAGTGTCGGGACGGCCGGCCGGGGCCGGCCCGCGCGTCCCCTCGGGCGGGGTGACGGCTGGTTCATCGGTGACGTCCCCTGTCTCCTGGACCGGCGGATCAACGAAATGAACCATATGTCGGGAAACAGGGCAGGGCATGCCGGCCCGGGCCACGCGGGTCAGCGGGCAGAGCGGGACTGGGACGGGCCGGGGCGTCTCCTCAGGCCTCGTCGCGGGTCAGGGCCAGCAGCCGGTCCAGGACGCGGGGGCCGCCGGCCCGTACGCCGTCGTGCTCGAACTCGTCGGTCACCCAGGTGCGCAGACCGCGGATCGCGCGGGCGGTCCGCAGGGAGTGGCCGGCGTCGACGTACATGTCGTCGTGGTACACGGCCGCCGCGACCGGGACCTCGTTGGCGGCCAGGCGCTCGGGGTCGTACAGGGGCTGCCAGTCGGTGCGGGCGGCCAGCAGTTCGGCCGTCTCTCGCAGCGGGCGCAGGGCCGGATCGCAGTCGAACATCCAGGGGTGCACCGACTCGCCGGTGAACAGCAGCGGGCCGTCGCCCGCGAGGGTCTTCGCCGCGTCGAACTGCGGGAACTCCGCACGGACGCGTTCGGCCGACCAGGCCGTGGGGCGCCCGTCCTGCGCGTAGACCGCCTCGTGCACGAGGGCGTACAGGGGGTGGCCCGCGTACGACAGGAGGCCCTGGACCTCCTCCTGGAACGCGTCGGACAGCGCGAGGCCGCCCGGGGTGCGGACGAAGGCGTGTTCCAGCAGGTGGTGGAGGCGATGGCTGCCGTCGCCGCCGCCCAGGACGATGCCCAGGGACTGGAAGGCCTCGGCCGTGAGACGGTAGCCGTTCGGCAGCACCGGTTCGTGCCGGAGAACGTGCTCGGCGATCTGCCGGGCGCGTTCGATGTCCTGCGGGTAGCGCGCGTAGTGCGCGGCGACCTTGCGTTCGATGCGCGGGTAGGCGGCCCGGTAGACGTCGTCGGCGTGCGCGTCGAGCGAGGGCAGGCCGCCGGTGACGACGGCGGCGGCGAGACCCTCCGGGGCGGTCGACAGGTAGTGCACCGCGCAGAAGCCGCCGAAGCTCTGGCCGAGCACGGTCCAGGGCGCGCCGCCGGTGACCTCGGGGCGGATGGTCTCGCAGTCCCGCACGATCGCGTCGGCGCGGAAACGGGCGAGGTAGTCGGCCTGTTCGGCGGGGCCGCCGCGCAGCGGGAGCGTCTGCCGGCCGGCGGGCGTGGAGTGGCCGGTGCCGCGCTGGTCCAGGAGCAGCACGCGGTACTCGTCGAGGGCGCGGTCGAGCCAGGACTGCCTGCCGACGAAGCGGGGGGCGCCGAAGCCGGGGCCGCCCTGGAGGTAGACCAGCCACGGGAGGTCCTGGCCGTGGCCCTGACGTGCCTTGTCGCTCGCGACGACCTCCCGGCCGTAGAGCTCGATCGTCTCGCCCGCCGGGTCGGTGTGGTCGAGGGGCACGGTGAAGCGGCGGTCGGTGAGCACGACGCCGGGCTGACGGTAGGTGAGACTCAACAGGGCTCCCGGGACGGACGGATTGCTGGCCGCATCCCAGTTCAGCACAGGTTCGTCCGGTGGCCGACCCCCGGGATCATGAAATCTTACTGAACCCGCGGTCAGCGCGCCGACAGGCTGGAGCGGCGTACGACGAGTTCGGGCTGGAGCACCACCCGCCGGTGCTCGTGCCCGCGCGCCCCGCTCTCCTCCTCCGTCTCGGTCTCCTCCAGCAGGAGTTCCGCGGCGAGGGCGCCCATGGTGACGGCGGGCTGCCGGACCGAGGTCAGCGGGACGGCCGCGGCGGCCGCGAACTCGATGTCGTCGTAGCCGACGATCGCGAGGTCGTCGGGAACCTTGACGCCGGCCGCGTACATGGCCTGCAGGACGCCGAGGGCGAGCAGGTCGTTGGCGCAGAACACCGCGGTCGGCCGGGCCGCGAGGCCCAGCAGCCGGGCTCCGGCGTCGCGGCCGGCTGCCACGTCGAGCCGCTCGGTGGGCAGCTCGCGCAGGGCGTCGGGGCCGAGGCCGGCCTCGGCGAGCGCGTTCAGGGCGCCGGTGCGCCGGTCGCGCACCTGGTTGAAGCCGGGCGGTCCGCTGACGTACGCGATCGAGCGGTGCCCGGCGTCGATCAGGTGCCGCACCGCGAGGGCGCCGCCCGCCACGTCGTCGACGGACACCGAGCACTCGGTGGTGCCCTCGGCGACCCGGTCGACGAGGACGAAGGGGATGTTGTGGCGCCGGAACGACTCGATGTTGCGGCCGGTGGCGTCGGCGGGGGTGAGCAGCACCCCGCGCACCCGCTGCTCGGCGAAGAGCGACAGGTACTCGGCCTCCTCGCCCGGGTTCTGCGCGCTGTTGCAGACCATCACGCCGAGGCCCGCGTCGCGCGCGGCCCGCTCGGCACCGCGCGCGACGTCCACGAAGAACGGGTTGCCCATGTCGAGGACCAGCAGGCCCATGATCCGGCTGCGGCCCGCGCGCAGTTGGCGCGCGGACTCGCTGCGGACGTAGCCGAGGCGGTCTATCGCGGACAGCACCCGGGCCCTTGTCTCGGTGGCGACCGTGTCCGGACGGTTGATCACGTTCGAGACCGTGCCGACGGAGACTCCGGCGACACGGGCGACGTCCTTGATACCCACCGACTGCGCCATCAGGCAGAGACCTCCGGGGCTGGTGAGGGGGGCAGGCAGGCGTTCACACTACCGGCATGCCGTCCCGCCGCGACCCCCCTCACGCGGGCAGTCCGAAGTCGACGACGTGCAGGGCCGAGGGCGTCGTGCCGCTGGACTTCTCCTGGTACATCACGGACAGCACGCCGTCCTGCGCGATCCGCGTCTCGTCGATGACGACCTCGCCGAACGCGTTCAGGCCGCTGCCGTCGTACAGCAGCTTCCAGTCGGTGTGGCCCGAGGACTTCGAGGCGCCGGCGATCCGGCCGAACGGCAGGACCGCGTAGGCGTTGTCGTACCGGTCGAGGACCAGCTTGGTGCGCTGGCTGGAGCCGGGCGCGACCGGTATCTCGGTCTTCAGCCAGCTGCCCGAGGCGTTCCTGCGCAGGTGGAAGGCGCGGCCGTTCGCGGTGCGGTCGGTGACGTAGTTCGTTGTGCACTGGCCGAAGCGGCCGGGCACGTAGCTGATGATCGCGTGCGGGAGGCCGGCGGAGTCGGTGAACTGGCTCTCCTGGTTCATCAGCGAGTGGTCGGGGTTGAGCGCGTCCACCACGAGTCCGCCGTCGGTGACCGCGACCTTGTCCGAGCCGCCGGTGGTGCCGACCACGGTGCCGGCGTCGTTGCGCCAGGTGCGGCCGCGGTCGTCGGAGTAGACGTATCCGGTGTCGTGGTTGGTGATGCCGCCGCCGTTGCACATCACGGCGGCGTTCTGCTCGCGCCAGGTGAAGAAGGAGTGCAGCCGGCCGGTGCGGTCGTAGTCGATGCCGTGCAGGTACATGTTGCGGGCCGTGCTGGATCCGTGCTCGCTGGTGTAGGTGCCGGTGGACGCGCTCCACTCGCCCAGGTCGCTCCACGCGGTGCCGTCGTACTCGGCCAGCGCGTTGCGTCCGTTCCCGGAGATCCCGGCGCGGTAGCTGAGCTGCAGCTTCCCCTCGGGCGTGGAGACGAACTGGGGGTAGGTGAACTGCGAGGTGAGCGCGAGCCCGTCCAGGGTGGACTGCGGGGCGCCGAAGCGGGCGGCGGTCCAGCTCAGCCCCGCGGGGTCGTCGAGGAGCCCGGCGACCGACTTGACGTAGGTGAAGCCGTCGCTGTGGGAGTCCATGTTGAGGTGCAGCCGGCCGTCCGTCTTCGAGACGCCCATGGAGATGACGTTGTGCGAGTCACCGGCCTTCAGCCTGTGGCCCACCTGGACCGTCGCCCAACTGCTCGCGCCGAGCGCCCGGCGGGCGACGACGGCGTTCTTGTCGGCGGTGTACCAGACGGCGTACTGGTGGCCCTTGTAGGTCAACAGCCCGTTCTTCTGGAACGAGTTGTTGTTGACCAGGCCGTCGTAGGAGACGAAGAAGACTGCCTGGGCGTCGAGTTGCGTGCCGCCGACCGGGGTGACGGACGGGCCGGGGGCGGCCGCCCGAGCCGTGCCGGCGGCGAGGGCGGAGGTGCCCGCCGCACCGAAGAGGGTGGCGGCCAGCAGTGTGCGTCGTCTCATCTCGGGGACTCCGTTGTCGGGCGAGGCGGAACGGGGCGGGGTGGCCCGGAAGAGAGGTTCCGGGGAGGGCGCCGGCCTCGGGGACGGGCCGGGTTCGGGGGAAGGGCAGGCCCCCAGGAGGGCCGGCCGGGGGTCAGGCGAGGTGGAAGACCTCGGTGAGCGGGGTCATCGCCTCGTCGGGGCGGGTGCCGTCGAGGGACTCGAAGAACGGGGCCATCTCGCTCTGCCAGCGGGCGTTGACCTCGGTGGCCTCCATGCCGGCCCGGGCCGCCTCGAAGTCCTCGGTCTCCAGGTAGCCGACGAGCAGACCGTCGTCGCGCAGGAAGAGGGAGTAGTTGTGCCAGCCGGTGGCCGAGAGCGCGGCGAGCATCTCGGGCCACACGGCGGCATGACGTTCGCGGTACTCGGCGAGCCGGTCCTGGCGGACCTTGAGCAGGAAACAGACGCGCTGCATGAAGTACCGCTCCTCCCAAGGGACTTACGTGCCTAGAAGTTGAACTGGTCGATGTTCTTCGCGTCGAAGACGGTCGGCTTGCCGAGGCTGATCACGCCGTCCTTGCCGATGGTGAACGAACCCATGTCACCGGCCTTGAACGTCTCGCCCTCCGCGCCGGTGATCTGCCCCGAGACCATCGCCACGGCCGTGCGCGCCGCGAGCTCGCCGAGCTTCGCCGGGTCCCACAGCTCGAAGCCCTCGACGGTGCCGTTCTTGACGTACTTGCGCATGTCGTTGGGGGTGCCGAGGCCGGTCAGCTTGACCTTGCCCTTGTACTTGGAGCCGGACAGGTACTGGGCGGCGGCCTTGATGCCGACGGTGGTCGGGGAGATGATCCCCTTGAGGTTCGGGTGCTCCTGGAGCAGGCCCTGGGTCTGCTGGAAGGACTGCTGGGCGTCGTCGTTGCCGTAGGCGACCTTGACCAGCTTGATGTCCTTGTACTTGGGGTCCTTCAGCTCGTCCTTCATGAAGCCGATCCAGGTGTTCTGGTTCGTCGCGGTCTGCGCGGCGGACAGGATCGCGATCTCGCCCTTGTAGCCGATCTGTTCGGCGAGCAGCTGCACCTCGGTGCGGCCCAGGTCCTCGGCGCTGGCCTGCGAGACGAAGGCGTTGCGGCACTCGGGCCTGGTGTCGGAGTCGTAGGTGACGACCTTGATCTTGTTGGTCATGGCCTGCTTGAGCGCGGTGCACAGGGCGCCCGGGTCCTGCGCGGAGACGGCCATCGCGTCAACCTGCTGCTGGGTGAGCGTGTTGACGTAGGAGACCTGGCCGGAGGTGTCGGTGGAGCTGCTGGGGCCGACCTCCTTGTAGCTGTTGCCCAGTGCTTTCAGCGCCGTCTCGCCGCCCTTGTCGGCGGAGGTGAAGTAGGGGTTGTTGACCGCCTTCGGCAGGAAGCCGACGGTCAGGCCCTTCTTGAGCGCGGCGTTCGGGTCGGCCTTGCCGCCCGTGGTGTGGGAGCCGCTCTCGCTCTTGACGTCCTCCTTGGTGGTGCCGCCGCAGGCGGTGACGGCCAGGGCGAGGGAGGTGACGGCGGCGAGGGCCGCACAGGTACGGCGGATGGACGACTTGCGCATGGCGGGGATTCCTTTACGAGGATGAGCGGAGCGGGTCACGAGGTCGGAGTCGAGGCGGCTCTGCGGCCCGCCCTCGCTACGGAGATCTGCCGTGCGACCCGGGGGCCGAGCACGGAGACGACGAGCAGAACGCCGGTGACGACGATCTGCGACTGTGCGGAGACGTTCAGCAGGCTCATCACGTTCTGCAGCGCGCCGAGCAGGAACACTCCCGCGACGGCGCCGCCGAGCGTGCCCTTGCCGCCGTCGAAGTCGATGCCGCCGAGCAGGACGGCCGCGACGACGGACAGTTCGAGTCCGGTGGCGTTGTCGTAGCGGGCGCTCGCGTAGTGGAACGCCCAGAAGACGCCGGTGAGCGAGGCCATGAAGCCGGTGGCGGTGAACAGGATCAGCTTCTGCCGCCGGACCCGGATGCCGGCGAACCGCGCGGCCTCCTCGCTGGCGCCGACCGCGAACGCCGAGCGCCCGAAGGGGGTGGCGTGCAGCACGACCACGGCGATGGCGAGCAGCACCAGGAAGGGCGGGAACACCTGGGGGATGAACGTGTCCCCGATCCGGCCGGCCGCGAAGTCCAGGTACTGGGTGGGGAAGTCGGTGACCGCGTCCGAGCCGAGGAGGATCTGGGCGATGCCCCGGTAGGCGGCCAGCGTGCCGATGGTGACGGCGAGGGACGGCAGGCCGAGCCGGGTCACCAGCAGGCCGTTGACCAGTCCGCACGCCACACCGAGGAGCAGGCAGACCGGGATGATCGTCTCGATCGTCATGCCGTGGTTCCACAGGACGCCCATCACCGAGCCCGACAGGCCGGCGGTGGAGGCGACCGACAGGTCGATCTCGCCGGCCACCACGAGCAGGGTCATCGGCAGCGCGATCAGCGCGATGGGCAGGGTGTTGCCGATCAGGAAGGACAGGTTGAGGGCATTGCCGAAGCCGTCCACGAACCCGAACGACAGCAGCAGCACGACGAGCAGGAGGACGCCGACGGCTGAATCCCACCTTTTCAGGGCGGACCAGCGGACGGCACGCGCGAGAGCGGAGTCAGCCATGGCGGGCGTTCCTCTTCTTCAGGGCGGCGGCCACGCGCAGCGCGACGACCCGGTCGACCGCGATGGCGAGGACCAGCAGGATCCCGTTGATGGCGAGCACCCAGACGGAGCTGACGCCGAGGGCGGGCAGGACGCTGTTGACGGAGGTCAGGAGCAGGGCGCCGAGGGCGGCGCCGTAGACACTGCCGGAGCCGCCGGTGAAGACGACGCCGCCGACCACGACCGCGCTGACGACGGTGAGTTCGTAGCCGTTGCCGGTGCCCGAGTCGACGTTGCCGAACCGGGCCAGGTAGAGGGCGCCGGCGAGTCCGGCGAGGGCCCCGCAGAAGGTGTAGGCGGCCAGGATGCGCTTGCGGACCGGGATGCCCGCGAGGCGGGCGGCCTCCGGGTTGGAGCCGAGCGCGTACAGCTCGCGTCCGCTGCCGAACTGCTTGAGGTAGTACGCCGTGGCGACCAGCACCGCGAGCGCGATCATCGCCAGCCACGGCACCGCCGAGACGCCGCCGGAGCCGAAGTTGATGAAGCCGTCCGGGAGGTTCGCCGCGGTGATCTGGCGGGAGCCGACCCAGATGGAGTCGATGCCGCGGATGATGTACAGGGTGCCGAGGGTGACGACGAGCGCGGGCACCTGGCCGAGGCTGACGAGCAGTCCGTTGACCAGTCCGCAGCCGATGCCGAGGAGAACGGCCAGCACGATCGCCACGACGGGGTTGCCGCCGCCCTGGAGGTAGACGCCGGCGGCGAAGGCGCTGACGCCGAGGGTGGAGCCGACCGACAGGTCGACGTTGCGGGTGATGACGACCAGCGACTGGCCGGTGGCGACCAGCACCAGGATGGTCGCGTTCAGCAGCAGGTCCTTGACGCCCTGTTCGGACAGGAACTCGCTGTTGCCGGCCTGGGTGATGCCGATCATCACCAGGAAGACGACCAGGATGGCGAGTTCGCGCATCCTGAAGACGCGGTCCACCAGCCGGGTGCCACTGGACCTGTGCACCTCGGCGGCGGGGGCGGGATTGGGTGCGGTCACCGTCATGCGGCGGCCCTCCGGGCGGGGTTCGTGGTCCTACGGGCTGTCATGCGGCGGCCCTCCCGGTGGCCGCGGCCATCACGGTCTCCTCGGTGGCCTCGGAGCGCGGGAGTTCGGCGGTCAGGCGCCCCTCGTGCATCACGAGCACCCGGTCGGCCATGCCGAGGATCTCGGGCAGGTCGGAGGAGATCATCAGTACGGCCACGCCGTCGGCGGCCAACTCGCTCAGCAGCCGGTGCACTTCGGCCTTGGTGCCGACGTCGATGCCACGGGTGGGCTCGTCCACGATCAGCACCTTGGGCCCGGTCGCCAGCCACTTGGCGAGGACGACCTTCTGCTGGTTGCCGCCGGACAGCGTGTTGACGGAGTCGGCGATACGGGCGTACTTGACCTGGAGTCTCACCGCCCAGTCGAGGGCGCGGCTGCGTTCGGCGCCGCGGTCGACCAGGCCGGCCCTCACCGTCGTGCGCAGGCCGGTCAGACCGATGTTGCGCTCGATGGACATGTCCATCACCAGGCCCTGGGCGCGCCGGTCCTCGGGGACGAGGGCGAGTCCGGCGGCCATCGCCGTGGAGGGGGCGCCGTTGGTCAGCCCGCGGCCCTCGACCTCCACCTCGCCGGCGTCCCAGCGGTCGATGCCGAAGACGGCCCGGGCCACCTCGGTGCGGCCGGCGCCGACGAGTCCGGCGAGACCGACGATCTCACCGTGCCGTACGTCGAAGGACACGTCGGTGAAGACGCCCTCGCGGGTCAGCCGCCGCACGCTGAGCGCGACCGCGCCGGGCTTGACGTCCTGCTTGGGGTAGAGCTCGTCGAGGTCGCGGCCCACCATGCGGCGGACCAGGTCGTCCTCCGTCATGCCGTCCAGTTCCTCGCTGGCGATCCAGGCGCCGTCGCGCAGGGTGGTGACGCGCCGGCAGATCTGGAAGATCTCCTCCAGCCGGTGGGAGATGAACAGGACGGCGGCGCCCTGGTCGCGCAGGGTGCGGACGACGCCGAAGAGGCGGGCCACCTCGCTGCCGGTGAGGGCGGCGGTGGGCTCGTCCATGATCAGGACGCGGGCGTCGAAGGAGAGGGCCTTGGCGATCTCGACGATCTGCTGGTCGGCGATCGACAGGCCGCGGGCGGGGCGGTCGGGGTCGAGTTCCACGCCGAGGCGCAGCATCAGGGCGGCGGTGGCCGCGTGGGTGGCCTTGTGGTCGATGCGGCCGAGAGCCCGCCGGGGCTGGCGGCCCATGAAGATGTTCTCGGCGATCGACAGGTCGGGGAAGAGCGTGGGTTCCTGGTAGATCACGGCGATGCCGGCGTCGCGTGCGTCGCCGGGGCCGTGGAAGACGACGGGCTCACCGTCGAGCAGCACCCGGCCGGCGTCCGGTCGGTGCACCCCCGCGAGGGTCTTGATGAGGGTCGACTTGCCCGCGCCGTTCTCGCCGGCGAGGGCGTGCACCTCGCCGGGGAACAGTTCCAGGGAGACGTCCCGCAGTGCGCGGACCGCGCCGAAGGACTTCGATACGTCCTCCAGCGACAGGACGGGGGCCGGACCCGTGTCGGACGGGTGGGTCATGGGAGCTCCTCGACGACGCCCGTCAGGCGGGCCTCACGGTGTCGTGAAAGGTTTCAACTTGGTTGCCGGGACGTTAGGCATGCGGCCCATGTCACGTCAATGGGTCCGTATCGAAAAACTTTCAATGCCCGTAGGTCACGGCCGGGTCACGAGCAACAGCCTGGGCCGGAGGGCTTGACACCCCTTCGGGAGGCTCATAGCTTCCCATCTTGAATCGTTTCACACGGAACGTGTTTCCCCGTCTTCCGACCCGACGTCACAGGAGCCCCGAAGTGACCGAGCTCGCCGCGGTGAAGACCGCACTCAGGACCCAGGCAGTCGAGACACCGTCATGGGCGTACGGGAACTCGGGGACCCGCTTCAAGGTGTTCGCGCAGCCCGGCGTACCGCGTACCCCGCGGGAGAAACTGGACGACGCCGCCCAGGTGCACGCCGTCACCGGGGTCGCGCCGACCGTGGCCCTGCACATCCCCTGGGACAGGGTCGAGGACTACGCCGCCCTCGCCAGGCACGCCGAGGAACGCGGCCTGAAGCTGGGCGCGATCAACTCCAACACCTTCCAGGACGACGACTACAAGCTGGGCAGCGTCTGCCACCCGGACGCGGCGGTACGGCGCAAGGCGGTCGGCCACCTCCTGGAGTGCGTCGACATCATGGACGCGACGGGCTCCCGGGACCTGAAGCTGTGGTTCGCGGACGGCACCAACTATCCCGGGCAGGACGACCTCCGTGACCGGCAGGACCGGCTGGCCGAGGCGCTGGCCACGGTGTACGACCGGCTCGGCGACGACCAGCGGATGCTGCTGGAGTACAAGTTCTTCGAGCCGGCCTTCTACGCCACCGACGTGCCGGACTGGGGCACGGCCTACGCGCACTGCCTCAAGCTGGGCCCGAAGGCGCAGGTCGTGGTCGACACCGGCCATCACGCGCCCGGTACCAACATCGAGTTCATCGTCGCCACGCTGCTGCGCGAGGGGAAGCTCGGCGCGTTCGACTTCAACTCGCGCTTCTACGCGGACGACGACCTGATGGTCGGCGCGGCGGACCCCTTCCAGCTGTTCCGGATCATGTACGAGGTCATCCGGGGCGGCGGGTTCACGCCGGAGGTCGCGTTCATGCTCGACCAGTGCCACAACATCGAGGCCAAGATCCCCGCGATCATCCGCTCCGTGATGAACGTGCAGGAGGCGACGGCCAAGGCGCTGCTGGTGGACCGGGACGCGCTGAGCGCCGCGCAGCGCGACGGGGACGTGCTGGCCGCCAACGCGGTGATCATGGACGCGTACAACACGGACGTACGTCCGCTGCTGCGCGAGCTGCGTGAGGAGTCGGGGCTGGACCCCGACCCGATGGCCGCCTACCGGCGCTCGGGATGGGCCGAGAAGATCGTCGCCGAGCGGGTCGGTGGGGAGCAGGCGGGGTGGGGGGCGTGAGCGTCCACGGGTCACGCGGTCCACGGTCCGCGCGCCGGATCTGAGCGTCCACCGGATCGCACGGACCACGGACCCGACCTGAGCGTCCACCGGATCGCACGGACCGCGGCCCGCGGGCCGCGGTCCGGACGCGGCTGATCGCGCCGTTCCCCGCGCCCCCTCGGGCGCTTCCCTCGTCTCTGTGCAAGAAAGTAGGAGAAGAACATGGCACCGCATCCCGAAGCCGCCGCTCTGCTGGCCCGCTCGCACCGGCTCGGCTCCGATCCCCGCAACACCAACTACGCCGGCGGCAACACCTCCGCGAAGGGCACCGACACCGACCCCGTCACCGGCGGTGACGTCGAGCTGATGTGGGTCAAGGGGTCCGGCGGCGACCTGGGCACCCTGGCCGAGGGGGGCCTGGCCGCGCTCAGGCTGGACCGGCTGCGCGCGCTCACCGGCGTCTATCCGGGCCTCGACCGCGAGGACGAGATGGTCGCCGCCTTCGACTACTGCCTGCACGGCAGGGGCGGCGCGGCCCCGTCCATCGACACGGCGATGCACGGACTCGTGGACGCCGCCCACGTCGACCACCTGCACCCCGACTCCGGGATCGCGCTCGCCTGCGCGGCCGACGGGGAGAAACTGACGGCCGAGTGCTTCGGCGACACCGTGGTGTGGGTGCCGTGGCGCCGGCCCGGTTTCCAGCTCGGGCTGGACATCGCGGCCGTCAAGGAGGCCAACCCGCGGGCCGTCGGCTGTGTCCTCGGCGGGCACGGCATCACGGCGTGGGGCGACACGTCCGAGGAGTGCGAACGCAACTCGCTGCACATCATCCGCACCGCCGAGGCGTTCCTCGCCGACCGCGGCAGGCCGGAGCCCTTCGGGCCGGTGATCGAGGGCTACGAGGCGCTGCCCGAGGCCGAGCGGCGGGAGCGCGCCGCCGCCCTCGCGCCGTACGTCCGCGGCCTCGCCTCGCGGGACCGGGCCCAGGTCGGCCACTTCACCGACTCCGACGCGGTCCTCGACTTCCTGGCCCGCGACGCGCACCCCCGGCTCGCCGCGCTCGGCACCTCCTGTCCCGACCACTTCCTCCGGACGAAGGTGCGGCCACTGGTTCTCGACGTGCCGCCGACCGCTCCCCTCGAGGAGGCGATCGCCCGGCTGGACGAGCTGCACACCGCCTACCGCGAGGAGTACGCCGCGTACTACCGGCGGCACGCCACTCCCGACTCCCCCGCGATGCGCGGCGCCGACCCGGCGATCGTCCTCATCCCCGGCGTGGGCATGTTCAGCTTCGGCAAGGACAAGCAGACCGCGCGGGTGGCCGGCGAGTTCTACGTCAACGCGATCAACGTGATGCGCGGGGCCGAGGCCGTCTCGACGTACGCGCCGATCGAGGAGTCGGAGAAGTTCCGCATCGAGTACTGGGCGCTGGAGGAGGCCAAGCTCCAGCGGATGCCGAAGCCGAAGGCGCTGGCCACGCGGGTGGCGCTGGTGACGGGCGCCGGCAGCGGGATCGGCAGGGCGATCGCCCACCGGCTGGTCGCCGAGGGCGCGTGCGTCGTCGTCGCCGACCTGGACGCGGAGAACGCCGCGCAGGTCGCCGAGGACCTCGGCGGGCCCGACAGGGCGGTCGCCGCGATCGTCGACGTGACGTCCGAGGAGCAGATCGCCGAGGCGTTCAGGACGGCGGCGCTGGCCTTCGGCGGGGTGGACCTGGTGGTCAACAACGCCGGCATCTCCATCTCCAGGCCGCTGCTCGAGACCTCCGCCGGGGACTGGGACCTCCAGCACGACATCATGGCCCGCGGCTCCTTCCTCGTCTCGCGCGAGGCGGCCCGCGTGATGATCGCCCAGAAGCTGGGCGGCGACATCGTCTACATCGCGTCGAAGAACGCGGTGTTCGCCGGCCCCAACAACATCGCCTACTCCGCCACCAAGGCCGACCAGGCCCACCAGGTGCGGCTGCTGGCCGCCGAACTCGGCGAGCACGGCATCCGCGTCAACGGCGTCAATCCCGACGGTGTGGTGCGGGGCTCCGGCATCTTCGCGGGCGGCTGGGGCGCGCAGCGGGCCGCCGTGTACGGCGTGGCGGAGGACAAGCTCGGCGAGTTCTACGCCCAGCGGACCATCCTCAAGCGGGAGGTGCTGCCCGAACACGTCGCGAACGCCGTCTTCGCGCTCACCGGCGGGGAGCTGACGCACACCACCGGGCTGCACGTCCCGGTCGACGCCGGCGTCGCGGCCGCGTTCCTGCGATGAGCACCGCCAACGACCCGGGCGTGCGGTCGTACGCCGCGGTCGACCTCGGCGCGTCCAGCGGACGCGTCATGGTCGGCCGCGTCGGCGCCGACGCGCTGGAGCTGACCGAGGCCCACCGCTTCCCCAACCGGCCGGTCCGCCTGCCCGAGGGACTGCGCTGGGACGTCCTCGCGCTGTACGCGGGCGTCCTGGAGGGGCTGCGCGCGGCGGGCGCGCGCCTCGGTGGGCGGCTCGACTCCGTCGGCATCGACAGCTGGGCCGTCGACTACGGCCTCCTCGACGCCGACGGGGCCCTGCTCGGCAACCCCGTGCACTACCGCGACACCCGCACGGACGGCGTCGCGGAGAAGGTCTGGGCGACCCTGCCCGCCGACGAGCTGTACGCGGCGACGGGACTGCAGTACGCCCCCTTCAACACGCTGTACCAGCTGACCGCGGCGCGCGGCTCCGCCCAACTGGAGCACGCCCGGCGCCTGTTGCTCATCCCCGACCTGCTGGCGTACTGGCTCACCGGGGAACAGGGCACCGAGCTGACCAACGCCTCGACCACCCAGCTCGTCGACCCCCGCACCCGTGACTGGTCGTACGACACCGCCGACCGGCTCGGCGTCGACCTCGGCCTGTTCGCGCCGCTGCGCCGGCCCGGCGACCCGGCGGGCGCGCTGCGGCCCGAGGTGCTGGAGGAGACCGGGCTCACCGGGCCGGTGCCGGTGACGGCGGTCGGCTCGCACGACACCGCGTCCGCGGTGGCGGCCGTCCCCGCGACGGGCGGGCGGTTCGCGTACATCTGCACCGGCACCTGGTCCCTGGCCGGACTGGAGCTGGACGCGCCCGTCCTCACCGAGGAGAGCCGGGCCGCGAACTTCACCAACGAACTCGGGCTGGACGGCACCGTCCGGTACCTGCGCAACATCATGGGCCTGTGGCTGCTCCAGGAGTGTCTGCGGGCCTGGGGCGACCCCGAACTCGGCGGGCTGCTGCTCGACGCGGCCGGGGTGCCGGCCCTGCGGTCGGTGGTGGACGCGGGCGACACCGCGTTCCTCGCGCCGGGCCGGATGCCGGAGCGGATCGCTCAGGCGTGCCGCGCCTCGGGGCAGCCGGTGCCGCGCTCCCGCGCCGAGACCACCCGCTGCATCCTCGACTCCCTCGCCCTCGCCCACCGCAGGGCCGTCGAGGACGCGCAGCGGCTCGCCGGTCATCCGGTCGACGTCGTGCACGTCGTCGGCGGGGGCACCCGCAACGCGCTGCTGTGCCAGCTGACCGCCGACGCCTGCGGGCTGCCGGTGGTCGCGGGCCCCACGGAGGCGGCGGCCCTCGGCAACGTCCTGGTACAGGCCCGCGCCCACGGGCTGGTCGGCGACCGTGCGGACATGCGTGAACTGCTGGTCCGCACCCAGCCGCTGACCCGGTACGAGCCGCGCGGGGACACGGCACGGTGGCGGGCCGCGCAGGACCGGCTCACCCGCGCGTGAGTGGTTGTTCCCCGGACCGCACCCCGGGCCGCCCAGCCCACTACGCTGTCACTCATCCGATGACCGACCACAAGGAGCCGCGATGCGTGTCGCCCTGTTCCTGACCTGCGTCAACGACACGCTGTATCCCGAAACCGGGCGGGCCGTGGTGAAACTGCTGACCAGACTGGGCGTCGAGGTCGACTTCCCGATGGCACAGACCTGCTGCGGACAGGCGCACTACAACACCGGCTACCGACACGAGGCGGAGCCGCTCGCCCGGCATTTCTCCGATGTCTTCGGGGAGTACGAGGCGATCGTGACGCCGTCCGGGTCATGCGGGGCGATGGTCCGCGAGCTGTATCCGCGGATGGGTGAGCGGGCCCGGGCGGAGGGGCGCGGGGACACTCTCGCGGCCACGCTGGCGCCCGTGGTGCCCAGGACCTACGAGCTGACGGAGTTCCTGGTGGACGTGCTCGGGGTGACGGACGTCGGCGCGTACTACCCGCACCGGGTGACCTACCACCCGACCTGCCACGGGTTGCGCGGCCTCGGCCTCGGTGAGCGTCCCCGGCGGCTGCTCCAGGCCGTGAAGGGCCTGGAGCTGGCCGAGTTGCCCGGCGCCGACGAGTGCTGCGGGTTCGGCGGCACGTTCGCGCTGAAGAACGCCGACGTCTCGGCGGCGATGGGCGCGGACAAGGTCCGCAACGCCGAGTCGACGGGCGCCGAGGTGCTGTGCGCGGCCGACAACTCGTGCCTGATGCACATCGGGGGCACGATGGCACGGCTGAGTACCGCGATGCGGCCGGTGCACATCGCGGAGATCCTGGCGAGCACGGAGGAGGACCCGGCGGCATGAGCGGAACCTTCGTCGGCATGCCGGCCTTCCCCGAGGCCGCGCGCGAAGCCGTCGGCAACCGGACCCTGCGCGGGAACCTGCGCCACGCCACCCACACCATCCGCACCAAGCGGGCCAGGGCCGTGGCGGAGGTGTCCGACTGGGCGGCCCTGCGGGAGGCCGGGAAACAGATCAAGGACCACACGCTCCGCCATCTCGACCGGTATCTCCTGCAGGTGGAGGAGGCGGTCACCGCGGCGGGCGGCACGGTCCACTGGGCCGCCGACGCCGACGAGGCCAACCGGATCGTGACCGACCTGGTCCGGGCCACCGGAGAGAGCGAGGTCGTCAAGGTCAAGTCCATGGCCACCCAGGAGATCGGGCTCAACGAGGCCCTGGAGGCGGCCGGCATCCACGCCTACGAGACCGATCTCGCCGAGCTGATCGTCCAGTTGGGCAAGGACCGGCCCTCGCACATCCTGGTCCCGGCCATCCACCGCAACCGGGGCGAGATCCGCGACATCTTCGCCCGCGAGATGAGCGAGTGGGGCCGCCCCGCACCGGAGGGCCTGACCGACACGCCCGCCGAACTCGCCGAGGCCGCCCGCCTCCACCTGCGGGAGAAGTTCCTGCGCGCCAAGGTCGGCGTCTCCGGCGCCAACTTCGTGATCGCCGAGACCGGCACGCTGGTCGTGGTGGAGTCCGAGGGCAACGGGCGGATGTGCCTGACCCTGCCCGAGACGCTGATCTCGGTCGTCGGCATCGAGAAGATCCTGCCGACCTGGCGGGACCTGGAGGTCTTCCTGCAGACCCTCCCCCGCTCCTCGACCGCCGAGCGGATGAACCCGTACACCTCGACCTGGACGGGCACCACCGACGAGGACGGGCCACGCGCCTTCCACCTGGTCCTCCTCGACAACGGCCGCACCGACACCCTCGCCGACGAGGTCGGCCGCCAGGCCCTGCGCTGCATCCGCTGCTCGGCGTGCCTCAACGTCTGCCCGGTGTACGAGCGGGCGGGCGGCCACGCCTACGGCTCGGTCTACCCGGGCCCGATCGGCGCCATCCTCAGTCCCCAACTCCGGGGCACCCGGAGCGAGATCGACGCCTCGCTGCCGTACGCCTCCTCGCTGTGCGGCGCCTGCTACGAGGTGTGCCCGGTCGCCATCGACATCCCCGAGGTGCTGGTGCACCTGCGGGAGCGGGTCGTCCAGGGCGGCCCGGCCACCCGGGAGGGCAACAAGGTGGTGCTGCGGCCGGCGAAGGGACACGCCGCCGAGCGGGCGGCGATGCGGGCGGCGCGCTGGGCGTTCAGCCACCCCGGCGCCCTGCGCACCGGCCAGCGGTTCGTCTCCCGCACCCGCCGGCTGCACCCGCGTTCGCTGCCCGGCCCCGGCAGGGCCTGGAGCGACACCCGCGACCTGCCGCCGGTGCCCCCGGAACCGTTCCGCGACTGGTGGCGGCGCACCGGCGGCGGGAAGGACGGAGCGAAGTGAACAGCAGGGAACGCATCCTGAGCCGGGTGCGGCGCGCCCTGGCGGACGTCCCCGCGGACGACCCGCCGTACGAGCAGGCCGTCCGGCGCGGCTACGTGCGCGAGCACGGCGAGCGGGGCACCGGGCAGACCGTCGACCTGCTCGCCGAGAACCTCGCCGACTACCGTGCGATCGTGCACCGTTGCGTAGCCGCCGACCTGCCGGACACGCTCGCCGGGATGCTCGCGGCGCGCGGCGCGCGGACGGTGCTCGTGCCGCCTGGCCTCGATCCCGGCTGGCTCGCGTCGGCCGACGCCGAGCAGGTGCCCGACCGGGCCGAGAGCACCCCGCACGAACTGGACCGCCTCGACAGCGTGGTCACCGCCTGCGCGGTGGCGATCGCCGAAACCGGCACGCTCGTCCTGGACGGCTCCCCGAACCAGGGCCGACGCCGCATCACCCTCGTCCCCGACCACCACGTCTGCGTGGTGCGCGTTCCGGACCAGGTCGTCTCCTCCGTCCCCCAGGCCCTCGAACGCCTGGACCCGGCCCGCCCGTTGACATGGATCTCCGGCCCGTCGGCGACCAGCGACATCGAACTCGACCGGGTCGAGGGGGTGCACGGCCCGCGCACGCTGGAGGTGGTGCTCGTCGAGGACGGGACGGCCAGGGAGGTCATGTCGGCCACGGAGGTCATGTCGTGACGGCCGGACGGGGCGGCAGCGGACGGGACGGCGGCGGGCCGGGGGGCGACGAGCGGGACGGCAGCCGGCGGGAGGCGAGGCCGCTCCGAGCGCGTGACAGAGGGGGTGAACAAGCGCTTAGATAGTACTCCGTACCACGGTCGGAGTCGGCCGCGCCGAGCTGGAGGCCCCGTTGCTGTTCACATCCGTCGACGACGTCTCCGCACGGCTCGCGGAGGCCGGCTACCTCGCCTCGCCCGCCGTCGCCACCACCGTCTTCCTCGCCGACCGCCTCGGCAAGCCGCTGCTGGTGGAGGGCCCCGCCGGCGTCGGCAAGACGGAACTCGCCAAGGCCGTAGCCCAGGTCGCGGGGGCCCGGCTGGTCCGGCTCCAGTGCTACGAGGGCGTCGACGAGTCCCGGGCGCTGTACGAGTGGAACCACGCCAAGCAGCTGCTGCGGATCAGCGCGGGCCGCGACGAGACCTGGGACGAGGCCCGCACCGACATCTTCAGCGAGGAGTTCCTGCTCCCCCGCCCGCTGCTCACCGCCATCCGCGGGGACGAGCCCAAGGTCCTGCTGATCGACGAGACCGACAAGGCGGACGTCGAGGTCGAGGGACTGCTGCTGGAAGTGCTCAGCGACTTCCAGGTCACGGTTCCCGAGCTGGGTACCATCACCGCGACCCGCCGCCCCTTCGTCGTCCTGACCTCCAACGCGAGCCGCGAGTTGTCGGAGGCCCTGCGCCGCCGCTGCCTCTTCCTGCACATCGGCTTCCCCGAGGAGGAGCTGGAGCGCCGGATCGTACGGCTGAAGGTGCCGGCCCTCGACGAGGCGCTGACCACGTCGGTGGTCCGCGTGGTCGGGGCGCTGCGCGCCCTGGACCTGCGCAAGGTGCCGTCGGTCGCCGAGACCGTCGACTGGGCGCGCACGCTGCTCGCGCTCGGCGCCGACACCCTGGACGAGACCGTCGTACGCGACAGTCTGGGCGTACTCCTCAAGCATCAGGACGACATCCTCAAGGCAGCCGCCAAGCTCGACCTGGACGCCCTGTGACCACACCCTCCTCGGAGTTGACCGCACGGCTGACCGGGTTCACGGCCGCGCTCCGCTCGCACGGCGTCCGCGTCGGCACCGGCGAGACCGTCGACGCGGCGCGGGCGGTGGCGGTCCTCGGGCTGGCCGACCGGGAGTTGCTGCGCGAGGGGCTGGCGGCGACCCTCCTGCACACGACGGAGCAGCGGTCGGTGTTCGACCCGGTCTTCGACCTGTACTTCCCGCAGCGCGTCGGCATCGACGGCGCAGGACCCGCCGACCGTGAGGACCTGCGGAACCGGCTCGCGGCGGCCCTCGTCGCCGACGACGCGGCCCTGCTGGGCCGGCTGGCCGTCGAGGCGGTCGACGGTTTCGGCGGCTACGGCTCCACCCCGGGATCGGACGGCTGGTCGTCGTACCAGGCGCTCGACCGGCTGCGGCCGCAGACCCTGCTGGCGCGCGTGCGCGACGGCGTCCGGGCGCGGGGCGGTGGTACGGGCTTCGCCGACCGGCTGCTGGAGGACGAGATCCGGCGGCGCATCGAGGCGTTCCGCGCGATGGTGGCCTCGGAGGCCAGGCGCCGGGTCGCCGAACGGCGCGGCCGTGAGGAGATCGCCCGGCGCGCGGTGGCACCCACGGCCGACCGGGTCGACTTCCTGTTCGCGGGCAAGGCCCAGCTGGCCGAGTTGCGCCGGACCGTGCAGCCGCTGGCACGCAAGCTCGCCACCCGGCTCGCGGCCCGCCGCCGCCGGGCCGCCCGCGGCAGCATCGACCTGCGGCGCACCCTGCGCGGTTCCCTGTCGACGGGTGGGGTGCCGATGCGCCCCGTGCTGCGCAGGCGGCGTCCCGTCCGCCCCGAACTGGTGCTGCTGTGCGACGTGTCGGGCTCCGTGTCCGGCTTCTCCGACTTCACGATGCTGCTGGTGCAGGCGCTGCACGACCAGTTCAGCAAGGTACGCGTGTTCGCCTTCGTCAACCGGATCGACGAGGTGACCCGGCTGCTCGTGCACGGCGCGGCGGACCCGGAGGGGCTCGGCGGGCGCATCCGGGCGGAGGCGACGCTCACCGGCTGGCACGGCAGCAGTGACTACGGCGTCGCGCTGGGCGAGTTCGCGGAGCGCTACGAGGCGGCGGTGGGCCCGCGCACCACCGTGTTCGTACTCGGCGACGCCCGTACGAACATGAGCGACCCGAACCTCCCGGCGCTGCGCCGCATCGCCGGACGGGCCCGCCGTGTCTACTGGTTGAACCCCGAACAGCGTGCGCAGTGGGGCACGGGTGACTCCGCCGCGCCCGTCTACGCCGACCTGGTCGAGATGTACGAGTGCCGCAACGCTCGGCAGCTCGGCGCGCTCGTCACGCGCCTGCTGCCGGTCTGAGCCGTACGCCCGCGGTGTTCGGTGGACGTGCGCCGAGCTTCGTATGCGATATTCCGTACACGGTATGCCGTATTGCGTACCCGGCATTTCGTACGCGGTATGCCGCACTCGGTATTCCGCACGCCACGCTCCGCGCCTGCGCGAAGCCGGTCATCGCACGCGCAACGCGGCGGGACCCCGCCGCCCCCGCGGTGCATGCACGGACGGGGGCGGCGGGCTCCGGCCGCCGGCTCCGGCCGCCAGTTTCAGCCGTCACCCCGCCTTCGCCGCCGGCCTCAGCCGTCGTCCGCCTTCGCGTAGTCCTGCGCCATGGCTCCCGCGAAGTCGTAGACCAGGCACTGCTCGTCGCCGACGACCCAGGCATCGTGACCCGGTGGGATCACGAAGACGTCGCCGGGGCCGAGTTCACCCTCGCCGCCGTCGTCCATGCGGACGTGCATACGTCCTTCCACCACGTAGCCGTTGTGGTGGATCGCGCAGCTGTCGGTCCCCGCGATGGGGCCCACCGACTCGCTCCAGCGCCAGCCGGGCTCGAAGGTGGCCACGGCGAAGTCCAGTCCGCTCATGTGGACCGCCTCGATGTGGCCCCGGGGGAAGTCCCGGCGTTCGTCCGGCTTGTCGAGCGTCTTCACCTCGAACATGACCGTTCTCCCTTCCGGCCGTGCAGGGCACGGCCGGGGCCGCCTCCGCCGCCCGGCCGCCCCGCACGGCAGGCGGCGCCCGGCCCCACCACTCCATCGTCCGCCTGTCCGCCCGGGACGGCCATTCGGGTGACGGGGACCGCGTCAGCCGCTGACGCTCCCGCGCCCCGCGCCCGCACGGCCGCCTCCGCCTGCGCCTGCGCCTGCGCCTCCACAGATGAGGGCGAACCGCTCCGCGTCGATGTTGCCGCCCGAAACGATCACGCCGACGCGTGGCGGGAGCGGGCCGGCCCGGCCGGTCAGCAGGGCCGCGAGCGGCGAGGCCCCGCTGGGTTCCACGACGATCTTCAGCCGCTCGAACACGAACCGCATCGCGTCCCTGATCTCGTCGTCGGAC
Source organism: Streptomyces sp. NPDC043878 (assembly GCF_056435735.1). Classification (NCBI taxonomy): domain Bacteria; kingdom Bacillati; phylum Actinomycetota; class Actinomycetes; order Kitasatosporales; family Streptomycetaceae; genus Streptomyces; species Streptomyces sp. NPDC043878. Next base: position 138,674 of record NZ_JBWKDW010000010.1, on the reverse strand, counting down.
ACCAGCACGATGTCGTCGACCAGCCGCCGGTTCACCGAGAAGGTGAGCTCTCCGGGGGTGTTTACGGCCTGTCCGTCGGCGATGGTGCGGGGCACGGGGACGCTGACCCGCCGCCCGGCCGCGAGGGACTGCCTGGTGTCGTCGCCGGCCTCCGGTTCGACCCCGGTCACCCGGATCCCGGGGTGCAGTCCCTTGGCCGCCGTGGCGCTCCCGGCGATCAGCCCACCGCCGCCGACGGGCACGAACAGAGCACCCAACTCTCCTGTTTCTTCGAGGAGTTCGAGTGCCGCGGTGCCCTGCCCGGCGATGACATCGGGGTGTTCGTAGGGCGGGATGAGTGCGAGGCCCCGTTCGGCGGCCAGCGCCTCGGCGACGGCGGCGCGGTCCTCGGTGTAGCGGTCGTACGTCACGATCTCGGCGCCGTAGCCCGCGGTGGCCTCACGTTTGGAACGCGGGGTGTCCTCGGGCATGACGATCACCGCGGTGGTGCCCAGCTCCCGGGCGGCCAGGGCGACGGCCTGGGCGTGGTTGCCCGAGGAGTAGGCGGCGATGCCGCGGGCGAGCTGCTCGGGCGTGAGGCGGGCGGCCGCGTGGTAGGCGCCGCGGAACTTGAAGGCGCCGACCCGCTGGAAGTTCTCGCACTTGAGGTGCACTTCGGCGCCGACGAGGGCGTCGAGGGTGCGGGAGCGCAGTACCGGGGTGCGGTGTGCGACCCCCTCGATGCGGGCGGCGGCCGCACGGATGTCGTCCAGGGTGACCGGTGGGGTGGTGGTCGTCACGCGGGTCCTCCGTCGGAGGTCGGGGCGCCGGTGGCGCGGGACTGGGCGAGGTAGCTGTAGGCGGAGGCGCGGGAGATGCCGAGCCGGGCGGCGACCTGCTCGACGGCGTGCCGGACGGCGAACACGCCGTGTTCGTCCAGACCGCGGAAGAGGTCGAGGCGCTGGGCGCGGTCGAGTGCCGCCCAGGTCTGGTTCTGCCGCCCGAGGTGGGCGTCGAGGAGGGCGTCCACCACGGAGTCGATGTCGTTGCCGAAGGTGGTGACCGGCGGTTCGGCGGGGCCGGGAGCGAGACCGGCCAGGGCGCCGAGCAGGGCGTGGGCCTCGGTGACCGCGCCGACGTCGAGGTTCACGCAGAGCGCGCCGAACACGGTGGACGTCGAGTCGCGCAGGACCATCGTGGACGACTTGACCAGCTTGCCGGAGCCGGTTCGGGTCAGGTAGTTGAGGTCGTCGTCCGCGTCGTCGCCGCGCCCGAGGATGCGCAGGCCGATCTCGCTCATCGCCCCGCCGACCGCCCGTCCGGTCACCGTGCCGCAGACGGCGACCACCGAGTTCTCGGGCCGCCGGTAGTCGTGGAGGACCACCTCGCACACCGGGCCGAACGTCGCCGCGATCCCCGCGGCGACGGGCGCCAGCGCGGCGAGGATCGCGTCCCGCTCGGCCTCCGTGCCCGCGTCACCCTCCGTGCCCGCGTCACCCTCCGCGCCCTCGTCCGCGCTCCGGTTCGCGTCCACCGCCACCGCCATCCCTGCGCTCCCTCCGGCCTCGAAGCATTCAGACTAGCAGTCCAGACGCTGGACCAGTAGTCCAAAACTTCTGTAGGCCCGCGGGTGCGGTACGAAACCTTGACGGGCGTGATGTTACCGGTAACATCACTGACGTCCGATCGAGGAAGAGGGAGGGAGTGTCCGCGTGGCGACGGAGAGACGGGCTGCCGACGACCGCCGACCGAGGTGGTCCTCCCCGAGGACATCCCCCGCACCGACCGGCCCGGCGTCGAACCCGCGGACCCCGGTCTTCAGTCCGGCGGCCGTCGTCGCCTCCTGTGCGGGCTTCGTGCTCATCGGCGCGCTCCAGGCCCTCTACGGTCCCGCCCTCCCCGCCCTACGCGCCGAGTTCGGCCTGTCCCCCTCGGCCGCCGGGCTCGGGCTGAGCGCGCACTTCGTCGGCGGGGTGGCCGGCGTGCTGCTCTTCGACCGGCTCCACGGCCACATCGGCAACCGGCGCATCCTCGGCACCTCGTACCTGCTCATGGCCGCCGGTGCGGCGGGTTTCGCGCTGGCGCCGAACTGGCCCGTCGCGCTGGCCACGGCCCTGCTGGCCGGGCTCGGCTTCGGCGGCATCGACTACGGCCTCAACCAGCTGTTCGCGACCGGCTTCGGGGACCGGTCGGCGGCGATGCTGAACATCCTCAACGCGCACTTCGGGGTGGGTGCGATCCTCGGCCCGGCGCTGATCGGCCTGGTCGGTGCCGGGCACTACCCGGCCGTGTTCCTCGCCTTCGCGGCCGCCAACCTGCCTCTGCTGCTGTGCCTGCGGGGCGTGCGGGACCGCGCGACGGTGCCGGAAGGGCAAACCGAGGCACCCTCACCCGGGTCCGATTCGGGCACCGGTTCCGGTTCCGGGCAGGCTCGCGGCCGCGCTCTGCGTTCGGTGCTCGCCGTGTTCGTCGCGCTGTACGTCCTGCACGTGGGCGTCGAGGCGGGCGTCGGCGGCTGGGAGCCCACCCATCTGGAGGCCGTCGGATACGGCTCCGGGATCGCCGCGACCGCCACCTCCGTCTACTGGCTGATGATGACCGCCGGCCGCTTCCTGGTCGCACCGCTCGCCCTGCGCTTCTCGGCGCAGGCGATCATCACCGTGTCCTGTGCGGGCATGACGGTCTGCCTGCTGCTCGCGTCGGTGCGCGAGCTGGCGCCGTACGCCTACGCGGGCGTCGGTCTGTTCATCGCCCCCGTCTTCCCCACCGGCCTGCCCTGGCTCAGCAGGGCCGCCCCGCGGACCCGGCGGGCCGGAGCCCTGGTGATCGCCGCGTCCAGGGTCGGGGGCGTGGCCGCGGGACCGCTGCTCGGCAGGGCGATCGAGAGTACCGGGGTCCGCGCGGTCCCGCTGCTGCTGTGCGGCGTCTCCGCGCTGTGTCTGGCCGCCACCCTCTGGCTGATCCGCAGCACCCGTCCGCACCGGCCGCCGCGACCCACGTCCCGCACGACCGGCTGAACGCCACCCGCCGGACCGGCCGTCCACCGCCTTCCCCTCCTGCCCCCCGCCACCCGCCGGACCAGCCGTCCACCATCTCCCCCCTCCTGCCGCCCCGCCGCCCCGCCGCCCCGCCACCCGCCGCATCCCACGCACGACGGCCGAGCACCTCCCGCCATCCGAAGGGAACTCCGCATGCCCGCTCTGACGACGACGTCCGACGGATTCCTCCTGCACGGTCAACCGTTCCGGATCATCTCGGGGGCCGTGCACTACTTCCGCGTCCACCCCGACCAGTGGGCGGACCGGCTGCGCAAGGCACGGCTGATGGGGCTCAACACGGTGGAGACGTACGTCCCCTGGAACCTCCACCAGCCGGCACCCGACGGCCCCCTCGTCCTTGACGGGTTCCTCGACCTGCCCCGCTTCCTGCGGCTGGCGCAGACCGAGGGACTCCATGTCCTGCTGCGGCCCGGGCCGTTCATCTGCGCCGAGTGGAACGACGGCGGGCTGCCCGCCTGGCTCGTGTCCGACCCCGGCATCCGGCTGCGCAGCAGCGACCCCCGCTTCACCGACGCCTTCGACCGCTATCTCGACCTGCTGCTGCCCCCACTGCGGCCGCAACTGGCCGCGTTCGGCGGCCCGGTGATCGCCGTACAGGTGGAGAACGAGTACGGGGCGTACGGCGACGACACCGCGTACCTCAAGCACGTCGAGCAGGCGCTGCGCGGCCGGGGCGTCGAGGAGCTGCTGTTCACCTGCGACCAGGCCAACTCCCGGCACCTGTCGGCGGGCAGCCTGCCCGGGGTGCTCGCCACCGCCACCTTCGGCAGCCGGGTCGAGGAGCATCTCGCCGCGCTGCGGGCGCACCGGGCCGAGGGGCCACTGATGTGCTCCGAGTTCTGGATCGGCTGGTTCGACCACTGGGGTGGCCCCCACCACACGCGGGACGCGGCCGACGCGGCGGCCGACCTGGACCGGCTGCTGTCCGCCGGTGCCTCGGTCAACATCTACATGTTCCACGGCGGCACCAACTTCGGTTTCACCAACGGCGCCAACCACCACCACGCCTACTCCCCCACCGTCACGTCTTACGACTACGACGCGGCGCTCACCGAGTGCGGCGACCCGGGCCCCAAGTACCACGCGTTCCGCGAGGTCATCGCCCGTCACGCCCCCGTGGCCGACGAGCCCGCCCCGGCTCCGAGCGCCAAACTCCCGCCGACGACGGTGGAGTTGACCCACCGGGTGCCCCTGCTGCCGTATCTCCGCGGCCTGGCCGGCTCCGGGCGCGGTGACGGTCCGGCGACGATGGACGAACTCGGTTTGCACAGTGGTCAGTTGCTCTACCGGACGACGCTGCCCGACGCCGGGGACGGCCTGCTGCACTTCGCGGGCGGGGTGGGCGACCGCGCCCAGGTGTTCGTGGACGGCGCGCCGGCCGGCGTACTGGAGCGCGAACGCCACGACGAGACCCTCCCCGTCCGGGTGCCGCACGCGGGTGCGGTGCTGGAGGTTCTCGTGGAGAACCTGGGCGGGGTCAACTACGGGCCGCGCGTCGGGGCGCCGAAGGGGCTGCTGGGCCCGGTCTCCTTCCGGGGCTCCGTGCTGCGCGACTGGGAGCACCGGCCCGTGCCCGCGGACGTGACGGCCCTGCCCTTCGTCCCCTCCTCCGCGACCACGGACGCCGAACCGGCCTTCCATCGGGGGACGTTCGAGGTCGAGATCCCCGCCGACACGTTCCTGTCCCTGCCCGGCTGGACCAAGGGACAGGCGTGGGTCAACGGCTTCCACCTCGGCCGCCACTGGAACCGCGGGCCGCAGCACACGCTGTACGTGCCCGCTCCCGTCCTGCGCTCCGGAGCCAACGACCTCGTCGTGCTGGAGCTGCACGCCACGACCCGCACGCGTGCACGGCTCACCGACGCCCCCGACCTCGGACCGGAGAACTCCTGATGCCGACGCACCCGCACCGTCTGCGCGTACCCAACCCCTCGGCTCCCCCGCTGACCGGGCACCTGCCCTTCGCCGACGCCCCCGGCGTGGCCGACCCGATCGAGGTCACCAGCCGGTGGCTGACGCGCGGCGGCCGCCCCTGGTTCCCGGTGTCCGGAGAGTTCCACTACTCCCGCCACCCGGCCGCGCGGTGGTCGGAGGAACTGCTGAAGATGAAGGCCGGCGGGGTGACCGCGGTCGCCAGTTACCTCATCTGGATCCACCACGAGGAGTCCGAGGGCCGCGTCCGCTTCGACGGCGACCGTGACCTGCGGCGCTTCGCCGAGCTGTGCAGGCGGCACGGCCTGGACTTCATCCCGCGCGTCGGTCCCTGGTCGCACGCGGAGGTGCGCAACGGCGGCCTGCCGGACTGGCTGCTCGCGCGCGACTGCACCCCGCGTACCGACGACCCCGCCTACCTGGAACCCGTACGCCGTTGGTTCACCGCCGTCGCCGGGCAACTGGCCGGCCTCGACCGGGCGCACGGCGGGCCGATCGTGGCGATCCAGATCGAGAACGAGCTCTACGACCAGCCCGGCCACCTGCTCACCCTCAAGCGGATGGCGCGGGAGGCCGGGCTCGACGCACCGCTGTGGACGTCGACCGCCTGGGGCGGGGTCCAGCTGCCGCAGGACGAACTGCTGCCGCTGTACGGCGGTTACCCGGAGGCGTTCTGGACCGAGGCGGACGGCGGCTGGCCGGACACCTGCCGCAAGCACTTCTTCTTCACGCACCAGCGCGACGACGAGGGCATCGGCTCCGACCTGCGGCCCACGACCGTGCGCGGGAGCGCCCCGGACGCGTACGCCGACCGGTTCCCCTGGGCGACCTGCGAACTCGGCGGCGGAATGGCGGTGGCCTATCACCGGCGGCCGCGGGTGGACGCCGCCGACATCGGCGCGCTCGGCCTCACGAAGATCGGCTGCGGCTCGGTCTGGCAGGGCTACTACATGTTCCACGGCGGCACGAACCCCGCCGGTGAGCTGACCACGCTCCAGGAGTCCCACGCCACGGGGTATCCCAATGACCTGCCCCTGCTGACGTACGACTTCCAGGCCCCGCTCGGCGAGTACGGCCAGTACCGGCCCTCCTACCACGAACTGCGCCTCCAGCACCTGCTGCTGGCGGACTTCGGGCATCGCATCGCGCCGATGGAGTCCGTGCTGCCCGAGCGGCGGCCGACGGCGCAGGACGACCGGGACACCCTGCGGTGGGCGGTGCGCAGCGACGGTGCCTCCGGCTTCCTGTTCGTCAACAACCACCAGCCGCACGAGCCGCTGCCGGACCACCCGGAGACGACGTTCACCGTCGAACTCACCGCTGGCGGCGACACGTTGACGCTTCCCAGCAGTCCGGTCACCGTCCCCACGGGTGCCTTCTTCTGCTGGCCGCTGCGGCTGGAGCTCGCGGGGCTGCGGCTGGAGTGGGCCACGGCCCAGCCGGTGTGCACGGTGGACGCCGGTGGACGTACCGTCCTGGTACTGGCCGCCACCGACGGCATCGCTCCCGAACTCGCCCTGGACGCGGCCACGGTGGCGTCCGCGCGCGTGCCGTCCGGTGACCTCACGTCCGTCGACGGCCGCGTCCTGGTGACCGGGCTGCGTCCCGGGACCGACGCCCTGGTGGAGGTCGGGACGGCGGACGGCGGGCGGGTCGGCCTGCTGGTCCTGGACGCGGCGACCGCCCGGACCGCCTACCGGGGTGTCGCCTGGGGAGCCGAGCGGCTGGTGCTGAGCCGCGACGGCGTGGTCTTCGACGAGGAGAGCGACGAGGTGCGGCTGCACGGCGGGGGCGCCCGGCCGTCCTTCGCGGTGCTGCCCGCCCCGGGCCGGCCGCCCGTGGTGGACGGTACGGCGGTGAGCGCGGCGGCGGACGGGGTGTTCACCCGGTACAGCGCGCGCACCGGCGAGGTGGGCGGACGGGCGGCCGCGCGGATCACGCCGGTCCGGCCCGCCGGGCAGGCACCCGACACCGTGAGGGGTGTGCTGGGCCGGGCGAGCACACCGGCGGACAAGTACTTCGACACCGTGGCCGCCGAGTACCGCGTCGACGTGCCGGACGACCTGCCGGCGGGCACCCTGCTGCGGATCCACTGGACGGGGGACGTGGGCCGGGCGTACCTGGGCGACACCCTGGTCGCCGACCAGTTCTTCTCGGGGCACGTGTGGGACATCGGCATCGACGCCCTCCCCGCGGGCGTCCCACGCGCGGGCGGCCTGCGGCTCAGCGTGCTGCCCCTGCCGGCCGGCGCCCCCGTGTACGTGCCTCGTAGCGCGTCCGGCACCGGCCGAACGGCCGCCGTCACCCACGCGGAGTGGATCACCACGCGAACCTGGACCGCCCGGACGGGATGACCGGACCGCCCGGACGAGGTGGCCCACCGGGGGACCCTCCGGCCGGGGGCGTGTCCCGTGCGGGGCCGCAGGCGGCGCGTCGGGAGGGGGCCGGGGCGCGTCGGGAGGGGGCCGGGGCGCGTCGGGAGGGGGCCGGGGGCACCGGGCCGGCGGTCCCGTCGGCGCCGCCGCCCGCGCGCCTATGCTGTGGTCCTGCCCGGCGGGACCGCGGGCCGCCGTGACGGAGCGTAACGACATCGAGGATCCGAGGGACCAGTCACCATGACCGCAAGCGCCGCCGGCGGAGCCGTCCCGAAGGGGCGCAGCAGACGGAACTTCGCGGGCTCGCGTCCGGTGATGGACGACGTGGCCCGGCTGGCCGGTGTCTCCAAGCAGACCGTCTCGCGCGTGCTCAACGATCATCCGTCCGTCCGCGCCGAGACGCGCGCGGCCGTCCTGGAGGCGATGAGCACCCTCGGCTACCGCCCGAGCCGCAGTGCCCGCTCACTGGCCAGCGGCCGGACCCGGATGCTCGGGGTCATCTCCTTCGACGCCGCCCGCTACGGGCCCGCCGCCGTCCTCACCGCGATCAACACCGCGGCGCAGGAGGCCGGTTACCTGATCAGCTCGATCGCCCTCGACACGGCCGACCACGACACGGTCGTCGAGGCCGTGAACCGGCTGTCCGCCGAGGGCGCCGACGGAGTGATCGCCATCGCCCCGCAGCTGTGGGTGGGCAGAGCCCTCGCGGACACCCACCTCGACACCCCGCTGGTCGTGCTGGAGAACGGCCTCGACGACAGCTCGTCCCTGGCCGCGCTGGTCACCGGCGACTCCCGAATCGGCGCCCGCAAGGCCACCGAGCACCTGCTCGGCCTCGGCCACCGGACCGTCCGGCACCTCGCCGGACCGACCGGCTGGACCTCCGCCGACCAGCGGCTGGCGAGCTGGCGCCGCACGCTGGAGGCGGCCGGGGCCCGGGTGCACGAGCCGCTCACCGGCGACTGGAGCGCCGACTCGGGATACGACCTCGGCCGCAGGCTGGCCCGGAACCCGGACGTCACGGCGGTGTTCGCCTCCAACGACCAGATGGCCCTCGGCGTACTGCACGCCCTGCACGAGGCGGGCCGTCCGGTCCCCGGCGACGTCAGCGTGGTCGGCTACGACGACATCCCCGAGGCCGCCCATCTGTTTCCCCCGCTGACCACCGTCCGCACCGACTTCGCCGAGATCGGCACCCGCTCGCTGCGGCTCCTGCTGGACCGGATCGACGGCGCCGCCGAGCCACCGCGGGCCGAGTCGCTGGTCCCGGTGGAACTCGTGGTACGGAGCAGCAGCGGTCCACCGCCCGCCTCCACGCGCTGAACCCGTGCCCCCTGACCTGCCCGGACAGACGGGGCCGCCCGGTGGCCGTCAGCCCGTCGTGGCGGCCTTCCTGATGGCCTCGCGGATGCGGGAGTAGGTTCCGCAGCGGCAGACGTTCTCGATGCGGTCGATGTCGTCGTCCGTGGGGTCGGGGGTCCGTTCGAGGAGGGCTGCCGCCGCCATGATCTGGCCCGGCTGGCAGAACCCGCACTGGGCCACGTCGCAGTCGAGCCAGGCCTGCTGCACGGGGTGCAGGGTGTCGCCGTCGGCCAGGCCCTCGATGGTGGTCACCGCCCGGCCCGCGCAGTCGGCGACCGGGACGACGCAGGGCTGGATCTCCGCGCCGTCGAGATGGCTGGTGCAGGCGCGGCACACGCCCACCCCGCAGCCGTACTTGGGGCCGGTGACGTGCAGCAGGTCGCGCAGCACCCACAGCAGGGGCATGTCGGCCGGCGCCTCGACGGTGACGGACTTCCCGTTGAGGACGAAGGAGTAGGAGGGCATCGGTACCTTCTCGGGCGGTGACCAGAGGTCGGTCGGATGGTCAGAAGTCGATCGGGAATCGGCGGGGTGTGGTGCCGGTGGCGCGGGCGTACGCGTTGGCGACGGCGCCCGCCGCGGCCGGGACGCCGAGTTCACCGGCCCCGCCCGGGGCCCGCCGCGAGGGCATGATGTGCGCCTCGAAACGCAGCGGGGCGTGCCGTTGGCGGGCGTAGCGGAAGTCGGTGAAGCTGCTCTCGCGCACCGCGCCCCGGTCGATGTGCAGCCCGGCCCGCAGCACGGTGGAGATGCCGTCGACGGCGGTGCCCATGAGCTGGGCCTCGAGTCCCCGCGGGTTGACGGCCGTTCCGACGTCGGCCGCCATCACCACGCGGGTGACGCGGGGGTTCTTCGGGTCCTCGGCGTCGATCTCGACCAGGCAGGCGACGCAGGAGTCGTACTCCTCGTGGACGGCCACCCCCTGGGCGTGGCCGTCGGGCATGGTCCGGCCCCACTGCCCGGCGGTGGCGGCCTTGTCGAGCACGGCTTTGACGGCCTTGCTGCGGAGCGTGGCGCGCCGGAAGGCGACGGGGTCCCTGCCGAGGCTCTCCGCGATCTCGTCCACGACGATCTCCTCGGCGGTGCGGGTCGTCCCGGAGTCGACCGACCGCCATGCGCCGAGGGGCATCGCCAGTTCCACGGAGCCCCAGTCGCCGGACAGGCGGCCGAAGTTGTACAGGCCGCTGTCGCTGGGCAGCGGCCGCGCGGAGGCACGCACCCCGCCCTGGGCGGACGCGGCCGCCCCTTCGTACGACTCGCTCACCGAGGCTGTCGCGTGGGCGAAGGCCACCACTCGGCCGCGGGACAGGCTGGCGCGGATCCGGTGGTGGGAGGCGGGCCGCATCCGGCCGTGCCGCAGGTCGTCGGCGCGGCTCCACATCAGCTTGACCGGTTGCTTCGCCGCCCGGGATATCAGCGCCGCTTCGAGCGCCGCGTCGTGGTTCAGCCGCCGCCCGAACGAGCCGCCGCCCCGCACGACATGGACCCGCACCTTCGACTCCGGCAGTCCGATCGCGCCGGCGATGGCGGCGCGGGCGTCCATCGGGGCCTGCGAGGAGAACCAGATCTCGGCGCGGTCGGCGCGTACGTCCGCCACCGCGGTCAGCACCTCCATCGGGGCGTGGCTGACGAAGGCGAACGCGAACTCGCCGCCGACCTGCGTCGATCCGCTCGGTGGCGGGCCCAGCGGGGGCAGGGCGGCCAACAGCCGGTAGCGGACGGCGACGTCGGACAGTCCGGCCAGCGGGCCCGGCGCCCAGGTGACGCGCAGGGCGTCTCTCGCCTTGAACGCGTGGTGGAAGGTCTCCGCCACGACGGCGACCCCGCCGTCCACCGTGACGACGGCGTGCACTCCGGGCATCGCGCGGGCGGCCCGGTCGTCGACCGAGACGACCTTCCCGCCGAGCGTCGGCGGCCGGGCCACCACGGTCGGCCTGGCGCCCGCGACCGTGAGGTCCCCGGTGTAGCGGGCGGTGCCGGTGACGATGTCCCGGGCGTCGATCCGGGTCGCCGGCCGTCCGATCACCCGGTGCCGGGAGGCCGGTTTGGGCTTGCTCGACACGTCCGGCCGGCGGATCCGGGCGGCGGCGGCCGTGAGGGAGCCGAAGGTGGCCGTGCGCCCGTCCGGGGCGATCACCCGGGTGTCCCGGGTCCGCAGCCCCGAGGCGGGCAGGTGCCAGCGGCGGGCGGCCGCGGTCACCAGGCGGGCGCGGGCGGTGGCGGCGAGCCGGCGTGCCGGGCCGTAGAGCGAACTCACCGAACTGGAACCGCCGGTGTACTGGTTGCCCTTCTTGCGGGCCTCGGCGAGCGGCACGTCCACGTCGGCGAGCCGGGCGTCCAGTTCCTCGGCGATCATCATGGCGACGGCGGTGGTGACGCCCTGGCCGACCTCGACCCGCGGCAGCCGTACGACGATCCTGTTGGCCTCGGTGACCTCCAGGACCAGCATCTCCTCGTCGGTGCCGGTCACCAGGACGTCCGACGGGTCCGCGTCCGGCGCCTGCTCGGCGCCCGCCGCCGTCGACGTGTCACAGCCGAGCGGCGCCGCGACGGTCAGGGTGGTCGCGGCGAGGGAGTAGACCACGAACTTCCGGCGGGACAGCTGGGATGCCAACGGACGCTCCTTCGCGAACACGCGGTCGATTCGACTGATAGGAGGTTTCGGCGCCGCCCGGGGTTGCCTCGGCGGGCCCGCGCGTCCAGGGTCGTGTCGTTGCCCTCCGCCGCTGTACGGCACACGGATGATCGCCAGCACACGCCCGCCGCACCCCGACCTCCTACGGAGAACCATGGCCGACGCCCGCCCCCAGGCCACCGCCGCCGTACTGCTGCGCCGGCCCAGACTGTGGCTGCTGCCCACGATCCTGACCGGGCTGCTCGCCCTGCTGCTGTCGCTGCTGTACATGGGCGGCATCGTCAACCCGCAGCGCGATCTGCACGACCTGCCGATCGCCCTGGTCAACTCCGACACGGGCGCGCCACCCGCGGGTCAGCGGCAGAACCTCGGCACGCAGATCGTGCGGGCCGTCACCGCCCGTACCGCGGGCGGCAAGGCCGAGTGGCGCACCCTCACCCTCGCGCAGGCGCAGGACGAACTGGACTCCGGCAAGGTCTACGGCGCCCTGGTCGTCCCCCCGGACTTCACCGACTCCGTCACCGCGCTCACCACGACCGGGGCGACGGCCCGCCCAACCCTCACCGTGCTCACCAACCCCGGCAAGGGGAGCCTCGGTTCGTCCCTCGCCAGTCAGATCACCACGCAGGCGGCCCGGCAGGCCTCCCAGGACATCGGCCGGCAGCTCACCTCGGCGGCCGGCCGGGCGAACGCGACCACGAAGGTGCTGCTCGCCGACCCGGTGTCCGTCACCACCCGGCCCGGCCACCCGCTCGGCGACCACAGCGGCCTGGGGCTGACCGCGTTCTACTACACCCTGCTGCTCGTGCTGGCCGGCTTCCTCGGCGGCAACGTCATCAACAACGGCGTGGACACGTCGCTCGGTTACGCCGACAACGAGATCGGCCCCTGGCACACCCGGCTGCCCACCGTGCCGATCAACAGGAGGCAGACGCTGCTGCTGAAGATGGCGATGACCGCCGGGATCACCCTGCTCAGCGCGTCCCTGATCATGTTCGCCTGCGTCGTGCTGCTCGGGATGGACGCGACCCGTCTGCCGCTGCTGTGGATCTACTCCTACTGCGCGGCCCTCGCGGTGGGCCTCGGGGTGCAGGCGATCAACGCCGCCTTCGGCGGGATCGGCCAGCTGGTGTCCATGTTCGTGTTCATCGTGCTGGGGCTGCCGTCCTCGGGTGCCACCGTCCCGCTCCAGGCGGTCCCCGGGTTCTACCGCTTCCTCTCCCACTTCGAGCCGATGCGCCAGCTCAGCGACGGGGTGCGCGCCATCCTCTACTTCGACGCGCGCGGCGACGCCGGTCTCACCCGCGCCTGGACCATGATCGCGGTCGGCGCCGCCCTCGCCCTGCTCTTCGGCTTCGGGATGACCGCCTACTACGACCGCCGGGGCCACCGGCGCCTGACGCCGCAGCCCCTCTGAGCGGCCGCCCGTACCCGCGCGGAAGGGGTCAGCGCACCCGTCCCCGCGGTTTCAGCGCCCCCGCGGGAAGCGGCGGGGCGGGCAGCGGAGCGCCGTCGTAGCCCTTGACCTCGCCGAAGCGCGATCCCGTCATCCAGTCCTCACGGGCCTGTTCGATCTCCTGCTGGGTGCGGCCGATCCAGTTCCAGAACATGATCAGTTCCTCCTCGAACGGCTCACCGCCCAGCAGCATCAGGCCCGCGTCCGACGCGGCGCGCAGCGGGAGTTCGGCGCGGCCGCAGCCGAGGTAGAGCATCGAGCCCGGCAGCAGCGGCACCCCGTCGACGTGCGCCTCGCCGGACATCGACAGCACGGCGTACTCGAAGTCCGGCTCCAGCGGCAGGCGTACGTCCGTGCCGTGGGCGAGGGCCAGGTCGGCGCCGACGATCGGGGTGTACGCCGTGCCGGGCGAGGTCGCCCCGTCGAGGTCGCCGAGGATCAGTGTGGCGGTGAGACCGGGCGAGGTGATCAGCGGCAGCTCGGCGTGGTGCTCGAAACGCGGTGCGGCGTGCCGGTGGGCGTCCGGGAGGGCGACCCACAGCTGGGCGCCGTGCAGGAGCCGGGCGTGCGGCCTGGGGCTCTCCTCGGAGTGACTGATCGCCCGGCCGGAGGTCATCAGGCCCAGCTCGCGCGGGCGGATCGTCTGGAGGCTGCCGGTGGAGTCGCGGTGCAGCACCTCGCCCTCGTGCAGCCAGCTGACCGTCTGCAGGCCCATGTGGGGGTGCGGCGGAACCTGCATCCCGGGCTCGTCGGCGATGTCGTCGGGGCCGTAGTGGTCGACGAAGCACCAGGCGCCCACCATGCGGCGGCCCAGGTTGGGCAGCAGACGGCGGACCACACTGGACTCGCCCAGTCTGACGCTGCGCGGGCTGAGGAGTTCGCGTACGGGTTCCGCCACCACGAAGCCGCGTCCGCCGCACAGGGCGGGGACCGCCTCGCGATCAAGATTGCTCATGCGGCCCAACCTAGTCCCGCCCGGCGCTTCGCGTCAGTCCAGCCCCCTGTCCGCAGCCCGGGCGGGGGGCTCCGCGGCCGGCAGCGCCCCCAGCCAGGTAGTGGAATGTTTAACAAACCGCCGGGGTTGTAGGCCGTCGAAGGAGGTCAGCAGTGGACACGACGTACTACGACCACGGAACGCCGGCCGAGCGCTGGGAGCGCGGGCGGATGTTCTTCGAGGCCAGGGACTACGCCGCCGCGGCGCGCGTACTGGACGGGCTGGTCGAGGAGGTGCCGGAGCAGACCGGACCGCGGCTGCTGCTGGCCCGCTCCTACTACCACTCCGCCCAACTGCGCCGGGCCGAGGCCGAATTGCGCATCCTCGTCGAGCGCGACCCGGTGGAGCACTACGCCCGGCTGATGCTCGGCCGCACCCTGGAACGGCAGGGCCGGCCCGAGGAGGCCGAGTCGCACCTGCGGATCGCCTCGGCGCTCGCGGGCGACTTCGAGCGGATCTAACGCCGCGACAGACGACGTCCGCCCCGTCGCGACGCCCCCTGACGGGCAGACGCTCCCCGGCGCGGCACTCGCGCCGCGCCGCACACCCCCGTTCGCCCCGTCGCGCGCCCGGCGCCCGGCGGGGCGAACCCCTGTCCGTGACGGACTGCGGCGGGGTCGCCGCGCGCGGATCAGGAACAGGGTGACCACCGAGTTCGAGTTCGCCGAGGACATCGCCGATCACCGCCGTGACGACGGCGACCGCGCTGAGCAGCCGGGTGGTCGTGCGCGGGTGCAGCCGCGGTGCGGCGAGCCCGGCGACCGGCCACGCGGTCAGCGGCAGGACGAGCGGCAGGAGGACGAAGACGCCCAGTGGCGTCAGTCTTCCCTACCGCCGCGGGCCGCGGGCGGGATGTCCCGAGTGTTCACCGGGGTTTGGGGGGGCTCCGCCCGCGCCGCCTCCAGCAGTGCGCGCAGCATCTGCTCGTCGTCCGGCGGCAGGGCGGTGACGAAGCTGGCGAGGACGGCCTCCCGGTCGCGTTCGCCGTCCAGGAGCCGGCGCATCCGCAGGGCGGCGAGGCGGGCCACGTCCGCGGTCGGGGTCCACAGGAAGGACCGGCCCTGCCGCCGGCGGGAGACGACGTCCTTGGCGAGCAGCCGGGTCAGGATGGTGACGACGGTGGTGTGGGCGAGGTCGCCGCCGATGCGTTGCCGCACCCAGGCCGCGGTGACCGGCTCGTCCGCCTCGCGGAGCGCGCCGAGGACCTGGCCCTCCAGTTCGCCCTGTCCGCGCCGCCGGGTCTCCCGGCCGTCCTGCGCCATGTCCCCGTCCCCCTCCGGCGTCGGCGGTGTCGCACCACGCTACTTCACGCGGTCACCGCCTCCGCCGGGTCAGCTCGCGGCGGCGCCGCTGTCCCGTGGCCACCGTCCCCGCCGGTGGGCGATCTCGCCGAGGGTCACGTCGGCGACGACGAAGGCGGCCAACGGGATGCCGAGCAGCGGCACGAAGTAGCCGAGGACGACGACCGCCGCCACGCACGGCAGCAGGACGTACGGGGAGACGTGCTGCCAGGCCCCGCGCGGGACGGGCCGGCCGAAGGAGGAGCCGCGGCCGCGCTGCCACCACATGCGGTAGCCCCACAGGATCAGCAGGACCAGAGACAGCGCGAGGAGCATCAGCGCGATCTGGTTGGCCAGGCCGAACAGCACTCCGGTGTGCAGGTCGATGCCCCAGCGGGTCAGCTTGGCGAGCAGCGGGTGATCCGCGAACCGCAGGACGTCGGTCACCTCGCCGGTGGCCGGGTCGACCGCGACGGCGTCCTGCTTCTCGGGCCAGCTGCGCTGCACCTGCCGCACCACGTACGCGGACGACTCGTCGGCAGGCGGGACGATCTCGACCGGGTCGCCGAGCCCCTCGGCGCGGGCGGCGGCCAGCACCCTGTCGAGGCCGACGCCGTGGCCGGCGTCCCCGGCGGAGGCGGACGCGCCGTGCCCGGCGTGCTCGCCGCCGGCCGTCGCCGTCACCGACGGGGTGGCCTGGCCGAGCGAGGTCCGCAGCTCGTCGATGTTCGCCCCGGCGTACGTCGACCAGGTCAGGCCGGTCGCCGAGAGGAAGACGAGCCCGGCGGCGGCCCACACGCCGACCGTGCCGTGCAGGCCGAGGGTGCGGCGTCGGCCGCTCGTGCCCCGCACCTTGCGCAGCGCGCGGCGGCGGGAGAACCACAGCACCAGACCGCCGCCCGCGATCACCCACAGCCAGCTCGCGGCGAACTCGCTGTAGAGGCGGCCGGTGTCGCCGAGGTGCAGGTCGCGGTGGAACTCGTCGATCCAGGTGCGCAGCGGCAACGCCCCGGTGGAGCCGTACTGTTCGAGAGCGCCGCGCACCTCGCCGGTGTAAGGGTCGACGAAGACGGCGAGGGTGTGGCCGGGATCGACGCCCTCGACGCCGGACAGCATGACCCTGGTGGTCGCGCCGGCCTCCGGGGAGGGCCGTACGGCGGAGACCGTGCCCTCGGGGTGGGCCTCGCGGGCGGCGGCGACCTGCCGGGTCAGGGGGAGTTCGGTGTCGCCGGCGGGCACCGTCGTCTCGTGCGCGTACACGAGTTTCTCGGCCTGGAACGCGCCGGCGTACAGGAAACCGGTGACGGCGGCGACGAGCAGGAACGGCGCGACGAACACACCGGCGTAGAAGTGCAGACGCAGCACGAGCGGGCGCAGGGGCGCCCAGGGGCCGGGGGCCGGCGCCGGGGCGGCCGGCGGGGCCTCGTCCGTGGTGGTCGGGGGTGCGGTGGACATCGGCGGCTTCTCCGGGGGACGGGAACGGGTGCGGGACCGGCGTACGGCGACCGGGCACGGCACCGCGTCGGCGGGCCGTGGTGGTCCAGTAGTCGGGGGACGACGACGTCGGGTTCCCGCGGCCGTGAGTGGTCCGCGTCACACGGGATGCTCCCGGGGGCCGTGCGCCACCGTGGCATCCTGGCGCGATGGCAACCCCACATGATCACGCGTCCCTGGCCGAGCGGGTGGAGGAACTCCTCGCCACCGACGGCCCGTTGACCATCGTCGCGGCCGGCGAGCCGGTCCTGCGGCGCGGGGCCGAGCCCTTCGACGGCCAGCTGGACGACGCGCTGCTGACCCGCTTCGTCGAGGCGCTGCGCGTGACGATGCACGCGGCGCCGGGCGTGGGCCTCGCCGCGCCGCAGGTGGGGGTGGCGCTGCGGATCGCGGTCGTCGAGGACCCGGCTCCGGTGCCGGAGGAGGTACGGCTGGCGCGCGGGCGGGTGCCCCAGCCGTTCCGGGTGCTGGTCAATCCGTCGTACGAGCCCGTCGGCGGCGGGCGGGCCGCGTTCTTCGAGGGCTGCCTGAGCGTGCCGGGCTGGCAGGCGGTGGTGGCCCGACCCGCCGAGGTGCGGCTGACGTGCCGGGACGAGCACGGCCGCGCGGTCGACGAGGTGTTCACGGGCTGGCCCGCGCGCATCGTGCAGCACGAGACGGACCATCTCGACGGCACCCTCTACCTCGACCGCGCGGAGCTGCGCTCACTCTCCTCGAACCAGGCCATGGCGGAGCGGTGGGCGCAGGCGACGCCGGAACGGGCCGCGCGGGCGCTCGGCTTCGAGCTGCCTCGCTGACCGTCCGGCGCCACCGCCCCCGGACGCGGGGTCAGTTGTCCCGGTACGCCTCCAGCAGCCGCAGCCACACCTCGCTGATCGTCGGGTAGGCGGGCACCGCGTGCCACAGCCTGCTGATCGGCACCTGTCCGGCGACCGCGACGGTCGCCGAGTGGATCAGCTCGCCGACGCCCGGGCCGACGAAGGTCACGCCGAGCAGGATCTCCCGCTCCAGGTCGACGACCATGCGGGCGCGGCCCCGGTAGCCGTCGCCGTACAGACCGGCGCCGGCGACCGCGGCGAGGTCCTGGTCGACGGCCCGGACCCGGTGCCCGGCCTGTTCCGCCTCCGCGAGGGACAGGCCCACGGCGGCGGCCTCCGGGTCGGTGAACACGACCTGGGGCACGGCGGCGTGGTCGGCGGTCGCCGCGTGGGCGCCCCAGGGATCGGACTCCAGGCGGGGGGCGCCAGAGGCGCGGGCGGCGATGGCGGCGCCCGCGATCCGGGCCTGGTACTTGCCCTGATGGGTGAGCAGCGCGCGGTGGTTGACGTCCCCGACGCCGTAGAGCCAGTCGCTTCCGGTCAC
Organism: Streptomyces sp. NPDC043878; assembly: GCF_056435735.1. Classification (NCBI taxonomy): domain Bacteria; kingdom Bacillati; phylum Actinomycetota; class Actinomycetes; order Kitasatosporales; family Streptomycetaceae; genus Streptomyces; species Streptomyces sp. NPDC043878. The sequence continues at coordinate 120,746 of NZ_JBWKDW010000010.1, read as the reverse complement.
CCGCAGGCTGTCGTCGACGCTCAGCCAGGAGCCCGGTTCCAGTCCGACGGTCTCCAGGCCGATGTCGTCGGTGCGCGGGGCGCGGCCGGTGGCGAAGAGGATCTCGTCGGCCTCGATCCGGTCGCCGGAGCCGGTGACGACGACGACCGTGCCGTCCTGGCGGGTCACGGACTCGACCGAGGTGCCGGTGCGCACGTCGACGCCCGCCTCGGCGAGGGCCTCGGCGACCAGTTCACCGGCGAAGGGCTCCATGCGGTTGAGCAGGCCCTTGCCGCGGACGAGCAGGGTGACCTGGGAGCCTAGGGCCCGCCAGGCCGTCGCCATCTCGGTGGCGACGACGCCGCCGCCGACCACGACCAGCCGGCCCGGCACCGCCTTCGCGCTGGTCGCCTCGCGGCTGGTCCACGGGCGGACGTCCGCGAGCCCGGGCAGGTCGGGCAGGACCGCGCCGGTGCCGGTGCACACGGCGACGGCGTGCCGGGCGGTCAGGACCTTCTGTTCGCCGCCGGGGCCGGTCACCGTGATGGTGCGCTCGCCGGTGAGGCGGCCGTGTCCGCGGTACAGGTCGGCGGCTATACCGTCGAGCCACGCGACCTGGCCGTCGTCCTTCCATTGGGAGGTGTACTCGTCGCGGTGGGCGAGGACCTCGGCCGCGTCGAGGGGGCCCTGCACCGACCCGCGCAGGCCGGGTACGCGGCGGGCGTCGGCGCGGGCGATGACCGGGCGCAGCAGGGCCTTGCTGGGCATGCAGGCCCAGTACGAACACTCGCCGCCGACGAGCTCGCTCTCCACGACCGCGGTGGAGAGGCCGGCCGCGCGGGTGCGGTCGGCCACGTTCTCCCCCACGGGTCCGGCACCGAGCACCACGACGTCGTACTGGATGGTTTCCGTTTCCGTCATGGGGCCAGTCTGGTGGGTGGTGTGCGCGGAGGCCACACGGGTACCAGCGCCGGATACCGAGCGGAATACGAGGCCCGCCCGCCGTGTTGTCGCGACGGCTTGTCACCGACACGAGGAAGAGGGAACCACGCATGAGCCGCACCGTGGAGCTGACCAAGGAGAACTTCGACGAGACGGTCACGGACAACGACTTCGTCCTGATCGACTTCTGGGCGTCCTGGTGCGGGCCGTGCCGTCAGTTCGCGCCGGTCTACGAGAAGGCGGCGGAGGAGAACCCGGACCTCGTGTTCGGCAAGGTGGACACCGAGGCGCAGCCCGAACTGGCCGCCGCCTTCGGCATCCAGTCGATTCCCACGCTGATGATCGTCCGTGACCGCGTCGCCGTGTTCGCGCAGCCGGGCGCCCTGCCCGAGGCCGCCCTGACGGACGTCATCGGACAGGCCCGCAAGCTCGACATGGACGAGGTCCGCAAGTCGGTCGAGGAGCAGCAGGGTCAGGCCGGGCAGACCGAAGGCTGAGCCGCACCGGCTCCGCGCCACGGCGGCGGGGTGGGTGAGGAGCGGGTCAGCTGGAGTCGCGGTGCACCACCGACGCGCCCAGCACCTCGTGTGTCTCGGGCGGGGCGTCCGGGTCACGCACCGCCCGGTCCACCAGTTCGGCGAGATCACGACCGGCCGGCAGCTCGATGTGGACCGTGCTCAACCGGGGCCGCAGCAGCCGGCCGAGCATCAGGTCGTCGGCGCCGACGACGGCCGCCTCCCGCGGGACGTCGACGCCCTCGTCCTGGAGGGCGCGCATCAGGAGCATCGCGTACTCGTCGTTGTACGCGAACACGGCGTCCAGGCCCAGGGAGCGCCAGCGGGCGGCGAGTCGCGTGGCGGCCTCCTCCTCGTAGGGCAGCGGCAGTTCGGTGAGGGTGGCGTCCGTGTCGCGCAGCGCGCGGCGCGCCCCCGCGAGACGGGGCCGCGAAAACATCTCGAGACCGGCTCCGGCGGGCAGCACGACGCCGATCCGGCGGCGGCCGCGGGCGTACAGGTGGGCCGCGGCGCAGCGGCCGACGCCCTCGTGGTCCATGAGCAGCGCGTGGGCTCCTTCGACCGGTTCGGGGCCGAGGGTGAGCACGGCGCGGGCGCCGGAGCGCCTGAGGACCGCCACCCCCCGCGGGCCGAGGCCCGAGCCGGGCACCAGCACGGCCACCGGCCGCAGTTCGGCCCAGGCGCGGGCGGCCTCGTCCCCGTGCAGGCCGGCCGTGCCGTACTGGACGACGGTGTAGTCGAGGCGGCCGAGCGCCCCCTGGAGTTCGCTGATGAACCGGCCGTACAGCGGGCCGGCCGGGACCGAGGGCGCCGGCATGAGGACCATACGGCTGTGTCCGGCGCGCAGGCTGCGGGCGGCCGCGTGCGGGACGTACCCCAGTTCTTCGGCGGCGGCGTGCACCCGGCGGCGGGTGGGCTCGCTGATCCGGACGGCGCCGGTGTTGTTGAGGACGTAGGAGACGGTCGCGCGCGAGACGCCGGCCAGGCGGGCCACATCGGCGCTCGTGGGCACGGAGCGCGGCGCGGGGGGCGGGGGCGCGGGCGTGTTCGGTATCTGCACCATGACGTACGGCATCCTGGCAGAGGCCGGGGGCAGCGAGCCGAGCGGGGACCCGGCGGGTGCGCACGGGAACGGATCCCCGCCGCCCGCGTTCAGCTCAGCGGGTCACCCGTGCGACCAGGTCGCTCCAGCCCGCCTCCAGCCGCTCCAGCGGCATCCCGCACTCGGCGGTCAGGAAGTGGATGGCGGACGGGTCGAGGTAGGCCATGAGCGTCATGGCGAGGAGTTCGCAGTCCGCGTCCGGTACCGCCTGCCGCAGCAGCAGGATGACGTGGCCGCGCAGCAGCCGCCGTGGGGGGTTGGAGAAGCGGCGGTGGCCGCTCGGCTCGGCGGCCAGCTGCAGTTCCAGTTCGTCCACCGACCGGCGCAGCAGGGCCCGGCCGAAGGCGTCCAGGCGCTCTGTGGGAGGCGCTCCCGGGCCCAGCGGCGGGGGGCCCCCGACGAACGCGGCCTGGAACTTCCTCTCGGAGTGGTCGAGCAGCGCCATCAGCAGCCCGTTGCGGTCGCCGAAGCGGCGGAAGACCGTGCCCTTGCCCACGGAGGCCGCCGCGGCCACCGCCTCCATGGTCACGCCGGCCGCCCCGTGCTCCGCCACCAGCCGGGCCGCGGCCTCCAGCAGCCGGGCCCGGTTGCGGGCCGCGTCGGCGCGCAGGCAGGGGTTGTCCTCGTCGCCCGAGCCCAGCTGGAGCAACTCGGTCTGTTCGAAGGGCTCCTGGGGCGTCGGGAAGGGCGGCAGGGCGGCGGACATGAAGACAGCGTAAAGCATCGGGAAGAAAACTGGACCGCGGTCCGGTTAGAGTGCTACAACATTAAACGGACCTCGGTCCGGTTCGTAACGGCAGTGTTTCCGCACTTTGGAGTTCCCATGTCTGTTCGCATCCTCGCGCTCGTCGGCAGCCTGCGCGCCGGTTCGCACAACCGCCAGCTCGCCGAGGCGGCCGCCAAGCACGCCCCCGAGGGTGCCGAGGTGGTCATCTTCGAGGGCCTGGCCGACATCCCCTTCTACAACGAGGACATCGACGTCGAGGGCGCCGTTCCGGCCGCCGCCGCCAAGCTGCGCACGGCCGCCGGCGAGGCCGACGCGTTCCTGCTCTTCTCCCCCGAGTACAACGGCAGCATCCCCGGTGTCCTGAAGAACGCCATCGACTGGCTGTCGCGTCCCTACGGCGCCGGCGGTTTCGGCGGCAAGCCCGTCGCCGTGATCGGCACCGCCTACGGCCAGTTCGGCGGCGTCTGGGCGCAGGACGAGGCCCGCAAGGCCGTGGGCATCGCCGGCGGCAAGGTGATCGAGGACCTCAAGCTCGCCATCCCCGGTTCCGTGACCCGCTTCGCCGAGACCCACCCGGCCGACGACGCCGAGGTCGTCGAGCAGGTGACCGAGGTCGTCAGCCGCCTGCACGGTCACGCCGGCGAGACCGTCGCCGCCTGACCCGCACACCGTCCGAGGTCCCGTGAAGGGGGCGGAGCCCAGGGGCTCCGCCCCCTTCACCGTGCCGGGCGGCCCTCCCGCGGCCGTCGTGGCGTCCCCTCGCGGCGTGCCGCGACCGGCCACGGGGGGCCCGCGCCCGTCCGGCCGCTGTCACCCGCCGGACGGCGGGCAGGTTCCGCCGGACGGCGGCGCCCCCGCCGGTCGCCGGTGCGCGGATCATGAGGTCACGCGTCCGGCCCGCGCACCTGGACGGTCCGCCGCTCGCCGGCCGGCTCGGGGTGGGTCCGGCCGTCCCCGTGCTGGAGCTGCCGCGTTCCTGGGCCGCCGCCCGCACCGCCCTCAGATTCACCGCGGACGGCACCGCCCAGGACCCCGGCCGGCCCGTCGTGCACGCCGACGAACTCGGCGACCTCGCGCTCCTCGCCGGCCTCGTCGCCCCGGGCGCCGACCCGCCGCCCGACGTACGGGCACTCGAAGCGGCCGCCGCCACCACGCCCTGGCTGCTGACCACCCTGCACGCGGTGGCCACCACGGCGAGCCTGCGCGCGGCCGCCAGGGAGATCAACGTCCATCACTCCACGCTCCAGGACCGGTTGACGCACGCCGAGCACCTGCTCGGCTGGCCGGTACGCACGCCCCAGGGCCGGCTCAGGCTTCATCTCGCCCTGACCATGCGGCACTTGGCCCGCCCGTAGCCGGACCGGGCCACGGTCGAGGGGTTTTGGATCACGGGCTTCCGGCATGCGTCACCGCCGACCGGGAGGGGCAATGTCCTCAAGGACGCGTCGCCCAGGGCGCGTCGCGCATCCCGAAGGAGAACGGAGACCCCTCGTGACGACGGACCACGTTGCCCCGACGGCACAGCCCGCCCCCGCGGCGCGGATGTCCCCCGCGCAGATGGAGCGGCTCGACAACGTGATCATCACGCTCCTCGCCCGGCGCCGCGCGATGGCCCGGGAGCTGCCTCCCCCGGCCCGCGCCCGCGCCGTCGACCCCGACTTCGTGGAGACCGTCCGGGAGGTCACGGACCGCTACCGCGAGGAACTCGGCGGCGCCGGCGAACTCGTCGCCCGCGCGGTCATGGTGCTGTGCCACCCGGACCGGCAGCCCTGAGCGCCCCCGCCACGGCCGCCCCGGCCCCCGGCCGAACCGGGCCCGACGCGGCCGGGACTGCCCGCCGCGGACCGGTGAGACGCAGGTGACGGACGGGGGCGGCGTTGACAGGGCTCCGGAGACGGCCGTAGAAATGGGCCGCATGAGCCTGCCGCAGCCACCCCTGTCCGGCATCACGGTGGTCAGCCTGGAACAGGCCGTGGCCGCGCCCTACGCCACCCGGCAGCTCGCCGACCTCGGGGCCCGCGTGATCAAGGTGGAACGGCCGGGCGACGGCGACTTCGCCCGCCGCTACGACACGACGGTGCACGGCCACTCCAGTTATTTCGTCTGGCTCAACCGGTCCAAGGAGTCCCTGACCCTGGACCTGAAGGACCCGCGAGGACGCGAGATCCTCCACCAACTCCTCGACGGCGCCGACGTGTTCGTGCAGAACCTCGCCCCCGGGGCCACCGGCCGCCTGGGCCTGGGCACCGACGCCCTCACCCGCCGCTACCCCCGGCTCGTCCCCTGCACCATCTCCGGCTACGGCACCTCGGGCCCCTGGGCCGACCGCAAGTCGTACGACCTGCTCGTGCAGTGCCAGACCGGGCTGGTGTCCCTGACCGGGACCCCCGAGGAGCCGGCCCGGGTCGGGATCTCGGTCGCCGACATCGCCGCCGGGATGTACGCCTACAGCGGCGTCCTCACCGCGCTGTTCACCCGCGCCACCACGGGCCGCGTCCACCCCGTGGAGGTGTCGCTGTTCGAGGCGCTGGCGGAGTGGATGGGACAGCCCGCCAACTACACGCGCTACGGCGGCACGCAGCCCCCGCGCCTGGGCACCCAGCACCCCACGATCGCGCCCTACGGCGCCTTCACCGCGGCCGACGGCAAGGACGTCCTCTTCTCCATCCAGAACGAACGGGAGTGGGCCGCTCTGTGCGCCCGCTTCCTCGGCCGGCCGGAGCTGACCTCCGATCCGCGGTTCGCCACCGGCTCCGACCGCGTCGCCCACCGCGAGGAGATCAACGCGGTCGTCGCCGAACGCGTCGCCCGTTCCGACGCCGAGGAGGTCCTCAAGGACCTGGAGGACATCGGCGTCGCGTGCGCCGGGGTCAACGACGTCACCGCGTTCCTCGACCACCCGGTGCTGGCCGGCCGCGACCGCTGGCGCGAGGTGGCCGTACCCGGCGCGACGGTCCGGGCCCTGCTGCCGCCCGCCGATCTCGCGGGCGTGCCGGCCCGCATGGACCCCGTGCCGGCCGTGGGCGAGCACACGGACGCCATCCTCGGGGAACTCGGCCGCAGCCGCGCCGACATCGCCTCGCTGCGCGCCGACGCCGTCGTCTGAACCGGCCGCTCCCGTCCAGCGGGACGAACCGCGCGCCGACGCGCTCGGCGGCCTCACCTCAGCCCGCCGTGGAGCGCGCGACGCGGAAGCCCACGTCGTCCACCCGGAAGGTGGGGTGACTGCGGCGCCGCACCGACGCCCGGCAGCTCCAGTGCTCGTCGAACCAGCCGCCGCCGCGCAGCACCCGGTAGGAGCCGTAGACCTCGGCGTCGTAGAGGTCCCAGCACCACTCCCACACGTTGCCCAGGGTGTCGCCGAAGCCCCAGGCGTTCGGGTGGCGGCCGCCCACCTCGTGGAGCCGCTCCCCGGAGTTGCCCCGGTACCAGGCGATCTCGTCCAGGGGCCCGTAGCGCGGTCCGGTGGTGCCGGCGCGGCAGGCGTGTTCCCACTCCGCCTCGTCCGGCAGCCGGTAACCGTCGGCGGCCGTGTCCCGCTCGACGCCCTCCCCGTCGTCCGCCACCTGGTAGACGGGCGTGAGCCTCTCCCGCGCGGACAGGGCGTTGCAGAACCGGACGGCGTCCCACCAGGAGACTCCCTCGACGGGCAGGCGGTCTCCCTCGGCGGTGCTCGGGCGGCGGCCGGTCACGTGCGCGTAGAGCTCCTGGGTGACCGGGTGCGCCGCCAGTTCACAGGGCGCGACCTCGACCTCCCAGCGGCGCCGGGTCCGCCGGTCCGACAGCGTGACCCGGCCCGGCGGAACGGCGATCATCGTGAGCGGGGCACTCGCATCCATGCCCGGATGATCTCATCCCGGCCGGCGCTGGACACCTCGTCGTCACGGCTCCTCAAGTGGTGCTGCAGGCACTGCCGTTGAGGTCGGGCCCGGACGGTACGGGGTTGCCGACGCCGGCAGCTCACGGAGGCGGAACTGCGCTGGTTCGAGGCGTGGCCGCCGCACCAGCCGGCCCCGCGTCTGCCGGTGGCGTAAGGGCGTCGGGCCCGTACCCTGTGACCATGGACGATGCGTCGATGGTGGGACTCGTGGGACGGGTCACCGGAACGGTCGGGCCCGGGCTGGTCGGCGAGGTGATCGTCCGCGTGCGCGGCGGCGCCGAGCACTTCCTCGCCTACGGGGCTCCCGGCACCGGCCGCATCGAGTCCGGCACCGTCGTGATGGTGGTGGAGTACCTCCCGCCCAGAACGGTCTACGTGACGGCCGCATACGACAGTTGAGCGCGCTTCTGCGCAGGTGACGCCGTATGTATCAAGATTTCGACAAGGATGGGCCGGTGCCTGTTCCGCGCTGCCGGGCAGGAGCACACTCCCTTCGTTCGGTGCCGAAAGGGCACCATCCAAAGGGGGCGTATGCCGATGATTGTCGGCGTCGTTGCGGGGGTGGCGCTTGTCGCCGTCCTCGTTCTCATCGGACTGTTCAAGTTGATGTGGCGGGTCGCGGAACCCAACGAGGCACTCATCATCTCCGGTTCCACGCACAAGACGGAGGGCCTCGGGGAGGGCATGGGGTTCCGCATCGTCACGGGGCGCGGAACGCTGGTACTGCCGGGCGTGCAGGCGGTGCGCAAGCTGTCGCTCGACCTGAACGAGACCGAGTTGCACGTGGACTGCGTGACCCACCAGGGCATTCCGCTCAAGGTGCGGGGCGTGGTCATCTTCAAGGTGGGCGACGACCTCGTGTCGATCGCCAACGCGGGACGGCGTTTCCTCGACCAGCAGAAGCTGATGTCGGAGCGGGTGCACAACGTCTTCGCCGGTCATCTGCGGTCGATCGTCGGCGGGTTGACGGTCGAGGACATGATCCGCGACCGGGAGAAGCTCACCGGGCAGACCCGGGCGGCCTGCGGCACGGAGATGGAGAAGCTCGGCCTGATCGTCGACTCGCTGCAGATCCACGAGATCGAGGACCCGACCGGGTACATCCAGAACCTCGCCATGCCGCACGCGGCGGCCGTGCAGCGGGACGCGCGGATCGCGCAGGCCGAGGCCAACCGGCTGGCCACCGAGGCGGAGCAGCAGTCCTTCGCCCGGATGGCGCAGGCCACCCGGGACAGCGAGATCCTCCAGGCGGGCTACCAGGCCGAACGCGACAAGGCGGGCGCCAAGGCCCGGCAGGCCGGTCCGCTCGCCGACGCCGCCGCCCGGCAGGAGGTCGTCGTCCAGGAGACACGGGTCGCCGAACTGGAGGCCCAGCGGCGGGAACAGCAGCTCCAGGCGGACGTCCGCAAGCCGGCGGACGCCAAGGCCTACGAGAAGCGCACCCTGGCCGAGGCCGAGCGGGACGTGCGGATCTCGGGCGCGCAGGCCAAGGCCCAGGAGACGGAGCTGGCGGCGGCCGCGGAGGCGACCCGGGTGAAGACGGCCGCGGGCGCGGAGGCACAGGCGACCGAGGCGCGGGGTGCCGCGGCCGCCACGGCGACGCGGGCCACCGGCGAGGCCGAGGCCGCCGCCGCGCAGGCCAGGGGTCTGGCGGCGGCCGAGGCGACCAGGGCCCAGGGGCTCGCGGAGGCCGAGGCCATCAAGGCCCGTGCCGCCGCCCTGGCGGAGAACCAGGAAGCCGTCGTGGCGCAGCAACTGGCCGAGAACTGGCCCGAGATCGTGCGGGCCGGCGCGTCGGCCTTCGGCAACGTCGACAACATGGTCCTGCTCAACGGGGCCGACGGCATGGCCGACGTGTTCGCCAAGGCCCTCACCATGGGCGGCACCGGACTGGGGCTGGCCCGCCAGCTCCTGGCGTCGATGAACCAGAACGGGCAGACGCCGGCGGTGGGTTCGCCGCTGAACGGGTCCGGGACGCCTCCGGCGCAGCGGGTGCCGGTGGAGCAGGACGAGGACAGGCCCAGGACCCCTTCCCAGGGGTGAGGTGAGCGGTCGCGGGGGTCAGGCTCTACCGTGACCCCCGTGACCGCGTTTACCGATGAAGACGTTCCGGGCCGCTCAGGTCCCACCGCGACCGTGCAGGCCGACCCCCGCGAGGTGGGCCGGGTGCGGACGGAGTACTCGCCCGCCCACGACGGGGACCCGGACCCGGGTGAGATCGTCTGGACCTGGGTGCCCTTCGAGGAGAACGACGGCCGCGGCAAGGACCGCCCCGTGCTCGTCGTCGCCCGGGAGGCCGCCGGTACCCTGCTCGCCGTCCAGCTGTCGAGCAAGCGGCACGACGGGGACCGGGAGTGGGTGCCGATCGGAAGCGGCCCGTGGGACACGTCGGGGCGCGACTCGTGGGTGGACGTGGAGCGCGTGCTGCGGCTGCACGAGGACGGGATGCGCCGGGAGGCGTGCGCCCTCGACCGGATGCGGTTCAACCTGGTCAGGCAGCGGCTGGCGGAACGCTACGGCTGGAGGTGACTCCGGCAGGGCCGACCCGGGCCGCACAGGTGCCGCCACCCGCGACGGCATCCGGACGGCCGCACGGGCAGGCACCCGCGACGGCACTGGGACGCCCCACCCGCACGGGCAGGCACCCGCGCCGGATCACGCCCGGATCCGGCCCTCCGGAAACGCCCGCAGGAACGCCTCCCGGGTCGTGCCGCCCGGTGTGCGGTCCAGGATGCCGAACACCACGTGCGCGAAGGTGCCGGCGAACCGCCCCCCGGGGCCGAGCAGCGCCCGGAACGCGCCGGCCACCTGGGCGGGGTCGTTCCGGAACACCCCGCAGCCCCAGGCGCCGAGCACCAGGCGCCGGTACCCGTGGGCCGCGGCCGTCTCCAGGACCCGCTCGGCCCGGACGGCGAGGGCCCGCGGCAGTTCGGACCGGCGCTCCGGGGCCGTCCTCAGCACCACTCCGGCGTTCGGCGCGGCCGCGGTCAGGAAGCCGGCCGCGTACGGCTCGTCCAGCAGCCGGCCGCGGTCGTCGCGGAAGACGGGCACGCCGGGTGAGTGGATGACCCGGTCCGTGTAGAACGGGTCGCGGTGGGCGCGGTGATGGTCGTAGAACGCGCGGACCGCGACCAGACAGGCGTACAGCGCGGAGGCCCGGCACAGGGCCTCCTCCTGGGCCTGGGCGCCGTTGAGCCAGCCGCCGCCGGGATTGCGGGCCGAGGAGAAGTTCAGGACGGCCACCGGACCCGCGGCCGCGAGCCGGCGGGCCGCCTCCAGGCTGCTCTCGCCGGTGACCTCGAACGACGTGCCGAGGGGCTCGCCGGGCGCGGCCGCCGGGGTCTGCACCGGCCCCGGCCCGTGCATCCGGGTGGCCTCGCGGGCCGCCCGCACGGCCGCCGCGAGGGACACCCGGCGCCCGCCCGGGGCGTCGTAGGCCCCCGCGGCCACGATCTGTTCCGTCTCCCTCGCGATCGCGCGCAGCCGCGTGCTCATGGCGCCACCCCCGTGGGCGCCATGAGCACGCGCCGCGCGTTCTCCCCCGTCGTGCTCATGAACGCATCGTGAGCGATGCTGGTCATGCGGTGCAACAGAGTTTCCCGGTCCCGAGTTCCCTACGGGCCCGCCCCGGCACTCGTGCCGGACAGGCCCGGAAGCACCCCGGAAAGCGAGATCATCGGCCCCGATTACGGTGATTTGCCCCCTTGTGCCGAGCGGCGCGAGCCGCTTGGGTGGGACGAGTGCCGTCGACCCGGCCCACCCGGCCGGGAGCCGGTGGCATGGTGGATTCTCAGGAGGATTCCGACATGTCCGACACACCAGGCGCCTGTCAGGCGAGCGACTGTAGGGAGCCCCGCACCGCCCTCACCGAAGCAGAGGTGGAGGCACTGGTCCGGGGCATCTGTTTCAAGACCGGCCCGCCCCGCACCGTCGGGGTGGAAGTGGAATGGCTCGTCCACGAGCTGCGCGCACCGCAGCTCCCCGTCACCCGTGACCGACTCGAAGCGGCCTACGCCGCTCTGCGGACCGTGCCGCTGAAGTCGGCACTCACCGTCGAACCCGGCGGCCAGCTGGAACTGAGCTCGCCGCCCGCAGCCTCCCTGATGGAGTGCGTCGACACCGTCTCCGCCGACCTCGCCGCCGTCCGCGCGGTCCTGGCCGAGGACGGTCTCGGTCTCGTAGGCCTCGGCCAGGACCCGTGGCACTCGCCCCGCAGATTCCTGCGCGAACCCCGCTACGACGCCATGGAGGCCTGCCTGGACCGCACCGGTCCGGCCGGCCGCGCCATGATGTGCACCTCCGCCTCCGTCCAGGTGTGCCTGGACGCCGGGTACGAGGAGCCGGGGCCGCTCGGGCACGGGCGGCGCTGGTGGCTGGCACACCAGCTGGGCGCGGTGCTGGTGGCGGCCTTCGCCAACTCCCCCGTCGCGGCGCACGAGCCCACCGGCTGGCTCTCCACCCGCCAGCTGCTGTGGACGGAGATCGGCCCCGGCCGCGCGGGTGCGCCCCCGCTGGAGGGGGACCCCCGCGAGAACTGGGCCCGGCACGTGCTCGACGCGCCGGTGATGTGCGTACGGCAGGACGACCGGCCGTGGGACATCCCCGACGGGCTGACCTTCCGGGAGTGGACCAGGTCGAAGACGCCCAGGCCACCGACCCGGGCCGACCTCGACTACCACATGACGACCCTGTTCCCGCCGGTCAGGCCGCGCGGTCATCTGGAGTTCCGGATGATGGACGCGCAGCCCGGCGACGACGGGTGGATCGTGCCGCTCGCCGTCACCATGGCGCTGTTCGACGACCCGCAGGCCGCCGAGACCGCCTACCGGACGGTGAAACCGCTGGTCGAGCGAGGACTGTCGATGCCGGCGCCGCACAATCCGCTGTGGATCGACGCGGCGCGGCACGGTCTGGGCGACCCCGAACTGCGGGAGGTGGCCGTCACCTGCTTCACGTCGGCCGTCGAGGCCCTGCCGCGGCTCGGCGCCACCGACGAGGTCACGGACGCCGTCAGGACGTACCTGGACCGCTATGTCAGCCGCGGCCGCTGCCCCGCCGACGATCTGCTGGACCGGATGCACGGCGCGAGCCGTCGTCCGCACGGGAAGGACATCCGCACATGACCGACCCCGCCCTCGACGCGGAGACGTTCCGGGAGCGGGCACTGAGCACGCTCGTCACCGCCCGGGACCGCACGACCCTGCTGACGAGCTGCGTGGAGGAACCCGACCTCACCGCGCAGCACTCGCCGCTGATGTCGCCCCTGGTGTGGGACCTGGCGCACATCGGCAACCAGGAGGAGCAGTGGCTGCTGCGGGCCGTCGCCGGCCAGGAGGCGATCCGCCCGGAGATCGACGGCCTCTACGACGCCTTCGAGCACCCGCGCTCCGAACGCCCCTCCCTGCCCCTGCTGCCGCCCGCCGAGGCGCGCCGGTACGCGGCGGACGTACGCGGACGGGTGCTGGACGTGCTGGAGCGCACCGCGTTCCACGGGACGCGGCTGACCGAGGCCGGCTTCGCCTTCGGGATGATCGCGCAGCACGAACAGCAGCACGACGAGACGATGCTGATCACCCATCAGCTGCGGCGGGGTCCCCAGGCGCTGACCGCTCCCGACCCGACGCCCGGGCCGGCGTTCACCGGACCGCCCGAAGTCCTCGTGCCGGGCGGCCCGTTCACGATGGGCACCTCCACGGAACCGTGGTCTCTGGACAACGAACGCCCCGCGCACCGGCGCGAGGTGGCCGCCTTCCACATCGACACGACACCGGTGACCAACGCCGCCTACCAGGCGTTCATCGAGGACGGCGGCTACGGCGACGAGCGGTGGTGGACACCGGACGGCTGGTCCCACATCCGCCGCCACTCCATCGAGGCGCCGCAGTTCTGGCGCCGCGAGGGACGGCAGTGGCTGCGGCGCCGGTTCGGCGTCACCGAGGTCGTGCCGCCCGACGAGCCCGTCCTGCACGTGTGCTGGTACGAGGCCGACGCCTACGCCCGCTGGGCCGGACGCCGGCTGCCCACCGAGCCCGAGTGGGAGAAGGCCGCCCGGTACGACCCGGTGGGCGACCGCTCCAGGCGCTACCCGTGGGGCGACGCCGACCCGGGCCCCGAACACGCCAACCTCGGCCAGCGCCACCTGCGCCCGGCCCCGGCCGGCAGCTACCCGGCGGGCCAGTCACCGCTCGGCGTACGGCAGTTGATCGGTGACGTGTGGGAGTGGACGTCGAGCGACCTCACGCCCTACCCGGGGTTCAACGCGTTCCCGTACAAGGAGTACTCGGAGGTGTTCTTCGGCCCCGAGCACAAGGTGCTGCGCGGTGGTTCGTTCGCCGTGGACCCGGTGGCCTGCCGGGGCACCTTCCGCAACTGGGACCTGCCGATCCGGCGGCAGATCTTCTCCGGGTTCCGTACCGCCCGCTCGGCGGCCGCCTGATGTGCCGTCACCTGGCCTATCTGGGGCCCGAGGAGCCGCTGGGCCGGCTGCTGCTCCAGCCGCCGCACAGCCTGTACCGCCAGTCCTGGGCGCCCCGCCGGCAGCGTCACGGCACGGTCAACGCCGACGGTTTCGGCGTCGGCTGGTACGCGCAGGGAGACCCGGTGCCGGCCCGGTACCGGCGGGCCGGCCCCATCTGGGCCGACCAGTCCCTCGCCGACCTGGCCCGCGTCGTGCGCTCGGAGGCGGTGCTCGCCGCGGTGCGGGACGCCACCCTGTCGGGCGCCGACGCCGAGGCCGCGGCGGCGCCGTTCGCCTCCGGCCCCTGGCTGTTCAGCCACAACGGCGCCGTCAAGGGCTGGCCCGGCTCCCTCGCACCCCTCGTGCAGGGCCTGCCGGCCGCCGACGTCCTGTCCCTGGAGGCCCGCAACGACTCGGCGCTCGTGTGGGCGCTGGTCCTCGCCCGGCTGCGCGGCGGCGACGAGGAGGGGCAGGCACTGGCCGACACGGTCCTGGAGGTCGCCGCGGCGGCCCCCGCCTCCCGGCTCAACCTGCTGCTCACCAACGGCGAGGCCATCGCCGCGACCGCCTGGGGCGACACCCTCTGGTACCTCTCCCGGCCCGGCGGCGGCACCGTCGTGGCCTCCGAACCCTACGACGACGACCCGCACTGGCAGGAGGTCCCCGACCGCACCCTGCTCGCCGCGAGCCGCACGGACGTACTGCTCACCCCGCTCAAGGAGCCCGACGACACCCTGACGCCCGCACCGCAGGCATCGCCCGCTTCCGCGAAGGAGCCCCGTACGTGAGCCCGTTCCTTCTCACCCGCACCCTGCCCGAGGACGCCACGGAGGCCGCGCTGCGCGCCGACGTCCACCAGGGCCTCACCCGCACCCCCAAGACGCTGCCGCCGAAGTGGTTCTACGACGCCCACGGCAGCGAACTGTTCGAGCGGATCACCGAGTTGCCCGAGTACTACCCGACGCGCGCCGAGCGGGAGATCCTGATCGCCCGGGCCGGCGAGGCGGCCGCCGCGACCGGTGCCCGCACCCTGGTCGAACTGGGTTCCGGCTCCTCGGAGAAGACCCGGCACCTGCTCGACGCGCTCACCGGGCTGCACACCTACGTCCCGGTCGACGTCAGCGAGAGCGCGCTCACCCAGGCGGGCCAGGCGCTCGGCGCGGAGCGCCCGGAACTGAACGTGCACGCGCTGATCGCCGACTTCACCGCCGGGCTGACGCTGCCGGAGACACCGGGTCCCCGGCTGGTGGCGTTCCTCGGCGGCACCATCGGCAATCTGCTGCCGGCCGAGCGGGCCACGTTCCTGGCTCTGGTCCGCTCGCTGCTCTCGCCGGGCGACGCGCTGCTGCTCGGCACGGACCTGGTCAAGGACGAACAGGTCCTGGTCAGGGCCTACGACGACGCGGCCGGGGTGACGGCCGCGTTCAACAAGAACGTGCTGAGCGTCGTCAACCGGGAACTGGGCGCCGACTTCGATCCCGGCGCCTTCGACCACGTGGCGCTGTGGGACGCCGGGAACGAGTGGATCGAGATGCGGCTGCGTTCCCGTGCCGCGCAGACCGTGAAGATCCCGGCGCTCGACCTCGCCGTGGACTTCGCGGCCGGCGAGGAGCTGCGCACCGAGATCTCCGCGAAGTTCCGCGAGCACGGTGTGCGCGCCGAACTGTCCACGGCAGGGCTGGAGTTGAGCCACTGGTGGACGGACCGGGCGGGCCGGTTCGCCCTGTCGCTCAGCGTGGCGCGGTAAGGGGGTGCGGCAGCGGGTGCGCCGGGCCGTCTCGCGCTCCGCCGTGGCGTGGGGCACGGTGGAATCACCCGTGACGCCTGTGTCGCGGCGGAGAGGAGCACCCGCATGTCGGACCACACCTACCGGGTCACCGAGATCGTCGGCACCTCGCACGAGGGCGTCGACCAGGCCATCCGCAACGCGGTCACCCGTGCCTCGCAGACCCTGCGCAACCTGGACTGGTTCGAGGTGACCCAGGTCAGGGGCCAGATCGAGAACGGTGAGATCGAGCACTACCAGGTCGGTCTGAAGGTCGGTTTCCGCATCGAGGACTCGGACTGACGCTCCGCCGCCCGAGTCCGCCGGCCCGGGGGGGGGGGGGGGGGGGGGGGGGGGGGGGGGGGGGGGGGGGGGGGGAACGACCGACCCCTGCCTCCCCCCGCTGCCG
>NZ_JBWKDW010000010.1:2491-104960 GCF_056435735.1 Streptomyces sp. NPDC043878 | reverse complement strand
TTTGTGCGTCCCCCCCCCCGACCCCCCCCCCCCCCCCCCCCCCCCCCCCCCCCCCCCCCCCCCCCCCCCCCCCCCCCCCCCCCCCCCCCCCCCCCCCCGGTGCCCCCTCAGGTCCGTCCCTCCCGCTCCTGCGCCGCCTCGATCGCGCCGGACGGTGCGGTCCAGCGGGCCCGTACGACGTGGTACCCGGCGCGTTCGGCGTCCGCGCACACGAGCGCGTCGTCGTCGACGAGCACCCGGACGTCCCGGTCGCGGGCGAGCCGGCCGAGTACCTCCAGCTTGGTGCGCCGGGCGGGCCTGCGGTCGTTGTCGCCCCGCATGTACACGCGTCCCTCCGGCAGCCCGTGCGCGGCGAGCCAGTCGAGGGTGTCGCGGCGGCAGCGCTCGGGCCGTCCGGTGAGATAGACGATCTCGCACTCCCGCGCGCTGTCCCGCACCAGCTCGACGCCCTGCGGGATCGGCGGGTCGTGCGGCGCGGCGGCGAAGAAGGCGTCCCAGTCGCGCGGCGAGCGCTCCAGGAACCGCTGCCGGTGCGCCGTGTCGGCGAGGGTGTTGTCCAGGTCGAACACGGCGAGCGGGCGCGCACTGCTGCTGTCGGTCACGCCGGCCAGCCTAGGGCCTCTCGTTCGGACCGGGCCGGGCTCGCGCACCCGCCCCGGCCGGGGGCCGTCGAACGGGGAACCGGGGGCCGGCGAACGGAGAACCGACGGACAACAAGCCGTCACCGGGCCGTTCAGCGGGCCACCGGCCGGTAGAAGTGCTCGCGGACCCGGCGCAGCCACGCCTCGGCGGGCGCCTCCTCGGGGCGGTCGGGCAGGGCGCTCGGCCGCTCGGTGAAGGCGGTCTCGTAGTGGCTGAGCAGGGGCCGCGCGGCGGAGGCGTCGACGGCGACGCGCTCCCCGAACGCGCGGTACTCCTCGGGGTCGTCCAGGCGGATCGTCAGCCGCCCGGTGGTGTACAGCTCCAGGCCCTGGTGGCACAGCCGCTTCAGGTGCCGGGCGTGCTTCGCGGTCCGGGCGCGGACCTCGGCCGAGCCGGAGGGGTCACGGGCTTCGAGGCGGCGGAACTGCTGGGTGGCGTAACCGAGGTAGGCGGCCCTGATCCGCTGAGCGCCGAGCAGCGACGTACGGATCCCGATCAGTTCGTCGCCGAGCGGGGTGCGCACCTCGTACAGCTCGTCCGGCAGCCACACCAGTTCCATGGCGGTCGGGTTGCCGCCCAGGGCGAGCCGGCACCACTTGGCGGCCTCGTGCAGGGTGGTGTCGGGCGCCGTGCCGACGTGGGACTCCTTCGGCTTGTGGAGACCGTGCAGGGCCTCGGTCGGCGCGGCGAACACGCCGAGCCGGTCGATGTCGGAGCCCTCGTGGGCGAGGCCGTAGGCGGTCGAACCGACGATGCCGGACAGCAGGACGTTGGGGACGGTCACGATCGGCCGCCTTCCTGGGACTGGGTGACGTGGGTGGCTCGGGTGGGGGGGCCGCGCGGCCGGCACGCGGGCGTCCCCCATTGTGATGACGTGCGGGAACCGCGGTCACCTGGTTTTCGCCGGGGGCGGCCCGGGAATGCCCGGGGCCGCCGCGCGTTGGAACCGGTGTGAGTTCCGTGATCGCCGCCACCCGTTTCTCCGTCCTGGACCGTTCCCGCACCCGCGAGGGGCACCCGCACGCCGAGGCGCTGCGCGACACCGTGCGGCTGGCGCGCGAGCTGGAGGGGCTCGGCTATCACCGGCTGTGGGTGTCGGAGCACCACGGCGTGCCGGGGGTCGCCGGGTCCGCGCCGACCGTGCTGGCCGCCGCCGTGGCCGCCGCGACGCGCACGATCCGGGTCGGCACCGGCGGTGTGATGCTGCCCAACCACCGGCCGCTGGTCGTCGCCGAGCAGTTCGGCGTGCTGGAGTCCCTCTTCCCGGGCCGGATCGACATGGGGCTGGGGCGGTCCGTGGGCTTCACCGACGGGGTGCGCAGAGCACTCGGACGGGACAAGGGCGACGCCGAGGACTTCGCCGCCCAGCTCGACGAACTCCTCGGCTGGTTCCGCGGCACCTCGGGGACGGGGGTGCACGCGCGTCCCGCGGAGGGGCTGAGCGTCCCGCCGTTCGTGCTGGCGACGGGTGAGGGAGCGGCGGTCGCGGCACGGGCGGGCCTGCCGATGGTGATCGGCGATCTGCGGGACCGCGAGAAGCTGCGGCGCGGCGTGGACCGCTACCGGGACGCGTTCCGGCCCTCGCCGTGGGCGGCGCAGCCGTACGTCGTCGTCTCCGGCACGGTCGCGGTGGCCGCCACGCCCGCCGAGGCGCGCCGCCTGCTGGTCCCGGAGGCCTGGTCGATGGCGTACTCCCGTACGCACGGCACCTTCCCGCCGCTGCCGCCCGCCGAGCGCGTCGAGGCGCTCACGATGACCGGCCGGGAACGCGAGTTCTACGAGTCGGGGCTCACCGGGCAGATCGCCGGTACCGAGGAGCAGGTCGCCGACGAGCTGGAGACCCTGCTCAAGGAGACGGGCGCGCAGGAGGTCCTCGTCACGACCAGCACGTACGACCGTGCGGCCCTGCTCGACTCCCACCGCCGGCTCGCCCGCGTCCTCGCCGGCTGAACCGCCGGCCGCGGTGAACGCCGCCGGGGTTCCTCGCTCAGGCGACCAGGGTCGCGTGGATCCGGTCCGGCGCGGGGGCCCCGGCCGGCTGGGCGGCGCGGGCCAGTGTCCGGCGGTCCGGGTGGCTGTCCGGCGGGATGGCGGGGCGTACCTCCACCTCGGCAACCAGCCCGCGCGACGACACCACCCGCCACACCGACGCGAGCAGTGTGTCCTCGCCGACGAAGGCGGGCGCCGTACTGGCCGCTCCCCCGGCGATCCGGTAGCGCAGACGCACCGGCTGGACCGGGACGCCCGCGTCGAGGGCGGCCTGGAACACGGCCCGGCGGAAGCTGCCCTGGGCGCGGCCGCACCAGGTGCTGCCCTCGGGGAAGGCCACCACCGCGCCGCCGCCGCGCAGCACCGCGGCGATCCGGTCGACGGTGTCCGGGAGTGCGCGCAGCCGGTCGCGGTCGATGAACAGGGTGGCACGCGCGGCGATCGGCCCCGCCACGGGCCACCGCCGGATCTCCGCCTTCGCCAGCATCCGGGCCGGACGCACGGCGGCGAGCAGCGGGATGTCCAGCCAGGAGATGTGGTTGGCGACCAGGAGGAGCCCCCCTGCGGGCGCCGCGGTGCCGGTGACGCGGACCCGCACGCCGGCGGCCCGCACGACGCTCCGGGCCCACCACCGCACCGCGCCGGCGGGGATCCGCCCGCCGAACGGCGACAGCACCGCCCCGGCGGTCACCAGGGCGGTGACCGCCACGAGCCGCAGTACCGCGAACGGTACGGCCGCGGCCGGCCCTCTCGGTTCCACGCACACGCCCGGGGTGCAGGGCGCGGTGGGCAGCCAGCCGCTCATCAGGCCGGCACGAGGGAGAGGAAGTGCCTCAGGTAGCGCGGGTTGACCCGGCGCATCGACAGCAGCACGTACAGGTCGGCGACGCCGAAGTCCGGGTCGTGGGCGGGTTCGGCGCAGACCCAGGCGCCCAGCCGCAGATAGCCGCGCAGCAGCGGGGGCAGTTCGGTGCGGGCGTCGCGGGGCGCGCCCTCGGTGTTCCAGGGCAGCAGCGGCCGGACCCGGAACTCCTCCGGGGCGAGGTGCTTGGCGCGCACCCGGTCCCAGGTGCCGGCGGCCAGGGCGCCGCCGTCGGCGAGCGGGACGGAGCAGCAGCCGGCGAGCCACTCGTGGCCGCGGTCGGTCATGTAGCGGGCGATGCCGGCCCAGATGAGCCCGATGACGGCCCCGTCGCGGTGGTCGGGGTGCACGCAGGACCGGCCCACCTCGACGAGTCCGGGGCGGATCGGGTCGAGCGGGGTGAGGTCGAACTCGCCCTCCGAGTACAGGCGTCCGACGCTCGCGGCCCGCTCGGGCGGCAGCAGCCGGTAGGTGCCGACCACCTGTCCGGTGGCGGTGTCCCGGACGAGCAGGTGGTCGCAGTGGGCGTCGAAGGCGTCGACGTCCAGTCCGGGCTGCGGGGTGGACAGCAGGGCACCCATCTCCCCGGCGAACACCTCGTGCCGCAGGCGCTGCGCGGCGCGTACGTCCGCCTCGTCGCGGGCGAGGGTGACGGTGTAGTGGACGGGTGCCTCGGGCTGCGGGGGGCGGTCGAGGGTCGTAACGCCGGTCATGGCACTCTCCTGGTCACGGGCCGGTTCGGGGACGACGGCCGTACACCCTGTTTCTTCCGAGGCCGGTTGGCGTGTACGTGACGTGTGCCGGGAGAGCGGATGTGGGAATGCTGAATGCCTGGGGCGCCCCGGAGAGCCAGACGGGACCGGGGATGAGCACCACTCCCGGTCCCGCCCGTCCGCCTGCTCGGCGAACGTCTCCTGGTGTCCTGGGCGGCCCTACCGCCTGGCCACCTTCCGCGTGGCCCGCAGCCACTCCTTGTTCATCCCGGTGATGGACACCAGCGGAATCCCCTTGGGGCAGGCCGTCGCGCACTCACCCGCCAGCGTGCAGCCGCCGAACCCCTCCTCGTCCATCCGGGCCACCATGTCCAGCACCCGTGTCTCCCGCTCCGGGGCGCCCTGCGGCAGCACGTTGAGGTGGTTGACCTTGGCGGAGGTGAAGAGCATCGCCGCGCCGTTGGGGCAGGCGGCCACGCACGCTCCGCAGCCGATGCACTCCGCGTGCTCGAACGCGAAGTCGGCGTCCGGCTTGGGTACGGGCGTGGCGTGGGCCTCGGGCGCGGCACCGGTCGGCGCGGTGACGTAGCCGCCGGCCTGGATGACGCGGTCGAGGGCCGACCGGTCGACGACCAGGTCCTTGATCACCGGGAAGGCGGCGGCCCCCCACGGCTCGACGTCGATCGTGTCGCCGTCGGAGAAGGACCGCATGTGCAGCTGGCAGGTGGTGGTGCGCTCGGGTCCGTGCGCGTCGCCGTTGATGACGAGCGAGCAGGCACCGCAGATGCCCTCGCGGCAGTCGTGGTCGAAGGCGACCGGGTCCTCGCCGCTGAGGATGAGCTTCTCGTTGAGGGTGTCGAGCATCTCCAGGAACGACATGTCGGTGGAGATGCCGTCCACCTCGTAGGTGGACATGGCGCCTTCGGCGTCGGCGTCGTGCTGCCGCCAGACGCGCAGGGTGAGCTTCATGCGTAGCTCCGCTGGGTGGGGTGGACGTACTCGAAGACCAGGTCTTCCCGGTGCAGCACGGGCGGGGTGCCCGTGCCGGTGAACTCCCAGGCGGCCGCGTAGGAGAACTCCCCGTCCCGCCGGGCCGCCTCGCCGTCCGGGGTCTGTGACTCCTCACGGAAGTGGCCGCCGCAGGACTCGGCGCGGTGCAGTGCGTCGAGGCACATGAGTTCGGCGAGCTCCAGGTAGTCGACGACGCGGTTGGCCTTCTCCAGGGACTGGTTGAACTCCTCACCCGAGCCGGGCACCTTGATCCGCCGCCAGAACTCCTCGCGGATCTGCGGGATGCGCTCCAGGGCCTTGCGCAACCCGCTGTCGGTGCGGGCCATTCCGCACAACTCCCACATGAGTTCGCCCAGTTCGCGGTGGAAGGAGTCCGGTGTGCGGTCGCCGCCGACGGACAGCAGGAGGTGCAGCCGGTCCTCGGTCTCCGCCACCACCTCCTGTACGACGGGGTGTTCGGCGGTGACGGACTCGTGGTGCGGGTTGCGGGCGAGGTAGTCGTTGACGGTGGCCGGCAGCACGAAGTAGCCGTCGGCCAGGCCCTGCATCAGGGCGGAGGCGCCGAGCCGGTTCGCGCCGTGGTCGGAGAAGTTGGCCTCGCCGATCGCGAACAGGCCCGGGACGGTGGTCTGCAGGTCGTAGTCGACCCACAGGCCGCCCATCGTGTAGTGCACGGCGGGGTAGATCCGCATCGGCACCTCGTACGGGTTCTCCGCGGTGATCCGCTCGTACATGTCGAAGAGGTTGCCGTACTTCTCCTCGACCGCCTTGCGGCCCATCCGCCGGATCGCGTCGGCGAAGTCCAGGTACACGCCCTGCCCGCCGGGCCCGACCCCCCTGCCCTCGTCGCAGACGTTCTTCGCGGCGCGGGAGGCGATGTCGCGCGGCACCAGGTTGCCGAACGAGGGGTAGACGCGCTCAAGGTAGTAGTCGCGCTCGTCCTCGGGGATGCGGTGCGGCGGCCGGTCGTCGCCCCTTGCCTTCGGCACCCAGATCCGGCCGTCGTTGCGCAGCGACTCGCTCATCAGCGTCAGCTTGGACTGGTGGTCGCCGGTGCGCGGGATGCAGGTCGGATGGATCTGGGTGAAGCAGGGGTTGGCGAACAGGGCGCCGCGCCGGTGGGCCCGCCAGACGGCGGTGGCGTTGGAGTTCATGGCGTTCGTCGACAGGTGGAAGACGTTGCCGTAGCCACCGGTGGCCAGGACGACGGCGTCCGCGAAGTAGGTGTCGACGCGCCCGGTGACCAGGTCGCGCGCCACGATGCCGCGCGCCTTCCCGTCGACGACGATCAGGTCGAGCATCTCGGTGCGCGGGTGCATCTCCACGTTCCCGGCCGCGATCTGCCGGGACAGCGCCTGGTAGGCGCCGAGCAGCAGTTGCTGGCCGGTCTGGCCGCGGGCGTAGAAGGTGCGGGAGACCTGGACGCCGCCGAACGAGCGGGTGTCGAGGAGGCCGCCGTACTCGCGGGCGAAGGGCACGCCCTGCGCCACGCACTGGTCGATGATCTCCACCGAGATCTGCGCCAGCCGGTGCACGTTGGACTCCCGCGCCCGGAAGTCGCCGCCCTTGACGGTGTCGTAGAAGAGGCGGTGGACCGAGTCGCCGTCGTTGCGGTAGTTCTTCGCCGCGTTGATGCCGCCCTGCGCGGCGATCGAGTGGGCGCGGCGCGGGGAGTCCTGGTAGCAGAACTGGACGACGCGGTAGCCCTGTTCGGCGAGCGTGGCCCCGGCGGAACCGCCCGCGAGGCCGGTGCCGACGACGATGACGCTGTGCTTGCGGCGGTTGGCGGGGTTGACCAGCCCGGCCTCGAAACGGCGGGTGTCCCAGCGCTCGTGGACGGGGCCGGCGGGGGCCTTGGTGTCGGCGACCGGTTCGCCGGTCGTGTAGTCGGCATAGGCAGTCATATCAGCTCACCACTCCGGTCATGACGCCCACGGGCACGGCGACGAAGCCGGCCGTGAGCAGCAGCGCGAGGACGTCGGCGGCGGCCCTGAGGGCGCGGTCGCGGGTGCGGCTGCCGGCGCCGAGGGTCTGGGCGGCGCTCCAGAAGCCGTGCCGCACGTGCAGGCCGAGGGCGAGCACCGCCACGATGTAGACGAGGTTGCCGTACCAGGTGGAGAAGGTGTCCACGACGTTCTGGTAGGGATGGCCCTCCTGGAAGCCGCCCGGGTGCGCGGTTCCCGTGGTCAGGTCGAGCAGGTGCCACACGAGGAACAGGCCGAGGATGATCCCGCCCCAGCGCATGGTGCGCGTCGCGTAGCTCGTATGCGCCTTGCGGTGGACGTACCCGACCGGCCGGGCTTTGATGTCGCGGCGGCTGAGCTGGTAGGCGGAGGTGGCGTGGGCGACGACCGCCACCACCAGCACCGCCCGGATGAGCCACAGCGTCCACTCGTAGTGCATGAACGGCTCGCCGACCGTGCGCAGCCAGTGCGCGTAGTGGTTGAACTCGCCCGCCCCGAAGAAGATCTTCAGGTTTCCGATCATGTGGGCGACCAGGTAGAGGAGCATGATCAGGCCGCTGACCGCCATCACGGTCTTCTTGCCGACGGAACTGTCCCACACGGTGCGTGCTATGGACGGTCGTCGGTCCGTCCGCGTTGCGAGAGCCATGTCTCCGCACGCTACGGGCCCGCACCTTCATCGGTCCAAGACATGCTCCGGCTCGTTTCGATAGCCGGCGCCTATCCTGGTCGTATGCAGTTCCAGCAGCTCCAGTACTTCGTGGCGGTCGCCGAGACCCGGCACTTCACCCGGGCCGCGGACCTCGTCCACGTCGCGCAGCCCTCGCTCTCCCAGCAGATCAAATCCCTGGAGCGGGAACTCGGAGCGGACCTGTTCCTGCGGGCCCGCGGCAACATCACGCTGACCGACGCGGGCGAGGCGCTGCTGCCGCTGGCCCGCCGCATCCTGGCCGACGCCGACACCGCCCGCCACGAGGTGCAGGAACTGGTGCAGCTGCGCAGCGGCCGGGTCCGGCTCGGCGCCACACCCAGCCTGTGCACCGGTCTGCTGCCGGACGTGCTGCGCGCCTTCCACGACCGCTACCCGGGCATCCGGCTGCTGATCGAGGAGGGCGGCTCCCACGATCTCGTACGGGAACTGGCCCGCGGCGCCCTCGACCTCGCTCTCGTCGTGCTGCCGCTGCCGACCCCGTCCCCGGCGCTCACCACGGTCGAGCTGCTGCGCGAGGACCTCGTCGTGGTGTCCTCCCCGGAGGCGCCGGCGCCGGGCGGCGGCCGGCGCGCGGTCGAGGTCGCCGATCTGGAGGGCGAGCGCATGGTGATGTTCCGGCACGGCTACGACCTGCGGGAACTGACCGTGGCCGCGTGCCGCGCCGAGGGCTTCGAACCGGACCTCGCGGTGGAGGGCGGCGAGATGGACGCGGTGCTGGGGTTCGTCCGGGCGGGGCTGGGCGTGGCCGTCGTACCGCGCATGGTGGCCGCCCGGTCGGGCCGCGGGCTGCGGGTGACCCCGCTGGCCCGGCCCGGCCTGCACCGGACCATCGCCCTGGCGCACCGCAGCGACGTGGCACCCCCCAGGGCGGCCCGGGAGTTGCAGCGGATGCTGCTGGAGCGGTGAACGGCGGACCGCGGGACGCGGTGGGGCATGCTGCGGAGCGAGCGGTGGTCCGCCACAGTCAGCGGCCGGACGCGGGCACGGACACCGCGGCCGTACGAGAGCCGCCGCGGACGCCGGTCGAACAGGGAACGGCCGGCCGCCGGACGCGGGCACGGACACCGCGGCCGTACGAGAGCCGCCGCGGACGCCACCCGAACAGTCACCGGCCGGCCGCCGGACGCGAGCACGGACACCCCCGTACGAGAGCCGCCGCGGACGCCACCCGAACAGTCAACGGCGGCCGGTGCGGTCACCAGGTGGGGATGAAGCCGCCGTCGATCAGCAGGTCGCTGCCGGTGATGTTGCCGGCGTGGTCGCCGGCCAGGAACAGGACCAGGTCCGCCACCTCCGCGGGCTTGGAGAACCGGCCGGTGACGGTGGCACCCGCGGCCTGGGCCACCACCTGTTCGGGGGTGAGCCCGGCGGCCGCCGACACGGTGTCCGCCACTCCGCCGTCGCCCAGCCACAACTCGGTCTCCACCGGGCCGGGGCTCACGGTGTTGACGCGGATGCCCTGCGGGCCGACCTCCTTCGACAGTGCCTTGGAGAAGGCGACCAGGGCGGCCTTGCCCGCGCTGTAGTCGATCACCAGCGGGTCGGGAAGGGTGGCGTTGACCGACCCGACCGTGATCACCGAACCGGCCCGGGCGGCCAGCATCAACGGCAGGGCCGCCCGGGTGACGCGGACCGCCGCGAGCAGGTTGAGGTCGACGGAGCGGCGCCAGTCCTCGTCCGTGACGGACAGGAAGCCGCCGGTGCGGGCGGGCGCCGAGCCGACGTTGTTGACCAGCACGTCCAGGCGCGGCCCGGCCGCCGCCACGAGCTGTCCGGCCGCCTCGGGCTCGGTGAGGTCCACGGGCACCCAGGTGACCGCGCCCTCCTCGACCAGGGCGTCCAGGCCCTCGGACGTGGTCCGGGACCCGGCGACGACCGTCGCTCCCGCCCCGGCCAGCGCCCGCACGATCGCCAGCCCGATGCCCTTGCTGGCGCCGGTCACCACCGCGGTCCTGCCGTGCAGTTCCCTGCTGGTCATCCTCGACTCCTGCCGCTGCCGGTTACGGTCCGCACGGCGGCGCGGACGGCTGCCCGGGCGGCCCGCCGGACCGACGGGACGGCGCCCGGCGAGCGCGCTCACGGCCGGGTGCCGACCGCGCGTCCGCCGTAGGACCATTCTCCCCCGCGACCACCCCGGACGGCAGCGGAACGCCCGGTCAGCCCGTCGCGTCCACCAGGGCCAGGTCGTGCAGGCGCTCCGGGGGGCCGGGGCGGGCGTAGTACCAGCCCTGGGCGGTGTCGCAGCCCAGTATCCGCAGCTGCTCGGCCTGGGCGCCCGTCTCGACGCCCTCCACGGTCACCGCGAGGTCGAGGCTGTGGGCGAGGGAGACGATCCCCTCCACGATCTTGAGGTCGACGGGGTCCGCCGGGAACTGCTGCATGCTCTGGGTGAAGGAGCGGTCCAGCTTGAGGATGCTCACCGGCAGCCGGCGCAGGTTGGCCAGGTTGGAGTAGCCGGTGCCGAAGTCGTCCAGGGCGATGTCGACGCCCATCTCGGCCAGCCGGCGCAACGGTTTCAGCAGGTCGTCGTCGGCGCCGATCAGGGCCGACTCGGTCACCTCCAGGCACAGCGCGTCCGGTGTGACGCCGGCGCGCTCCAGGATGTCGACGGTGTCCTGGACCAGGCCGGGATGGGTGAGCTGGCAGGGCGAGAGGTTGACGTTGATGCGCAGCGGGCCGGCGCCGTCGAAGCGCTCGCGCCAGGCGCGGGCCTGCCGCACCGACTGCTCCAGCACCCAGCGGCCCAGCGGGACGATCAGGCCGGTGTGCTCGGCGAGCGGGATGAACCGGTCGGGTCCGAGGACGCCGTGCTGCGGATGCAGCCAGCGCACCAGGGCCTCGGCGCCGCGGACGCTGCCGTCGCCGAGGTGCACCAGCGGCTGGTACTCGATGAAGAACTCGCCGCGCTCCAGCGCCGCCGGGAGGGCCGTGGTCAGTCCGTGCCGGGTGATGGCGCGGGCGTCGGCCTCGGGGTCGGCGAGCTCGAAGCGGTTGCCGCCCGCCGACTTGGCCCGGTACATCGTGATGTCGGCGCTGCGCAGCACCTCCGCGGGGCTGCGCTCCCCCGCCGGTCCCTCGACGATGCCGATGCTGCCGCGCACGGTCAGGTCCCGGCCGTCGACGCTGATCGGCGCGACCAGCGCGTTCATGATGCGCAGGGCGAGCTCGTCGACATCGCGCTCGGTGTCCGGGCCGGTGGTCAGGGCCACGAACTCGTCGCCGCCGAGCCGGGCGACCATCTCGCCGGGCGCGGTCGCGCAGGACTGCAGCCGGTCGGCGACCTCGACCAGCAGCCGGTCGCCGGCCGCGTGCCCGAGGCTGTCGTTGATGGTCTTGAAGCCGTCGAGGTCGAGGTAGCACAGCCCGAACCGCTGGCCGGCACCGGCGCCCAGCGCCTTCTCCAGGCGTTCGAAGAAGAAGGTGCGGTTGGGCAGGCCGGTGAGCGCGTCGTGCGTGGCCTCGTAGCGCAGCCGCAGGTTGAGCAGCCGGCGCTCGGTGGTGTCCTCCATGAGCGCGAGCTGGTACTGCGGTACGCCGTCGGCGTCGCGCAGCAGGGACACCGTCAGGTTGGTCCACAGGACCGTCCCGTCGGGTCGGTAGAAGGCTTTTTCGACGTGGTAGTGCTCGCGCTCACCGCGGACGAGCTCCTCGTAGAGCCGCCAGGTCTGCGGGGCGTCTTCGGGGTGCGTCCACTCCAGTACGTTGCGGCCGCGCATGCTCTGCTCGGTGAGGCCGAACATGCGCAGCAGGGCGGCGTTGACCTGGAGGACCCGGCCGTCCAGGTCGGCGATGCCGATACCTATGGCGGCGCCCTCGAACACCGCCCGGAAGCGGGCCTCGGTGGCGTGCAGCGCCTGCGCCACCACGCCCTGGGCCCGCAACGCCGCCTGCGCGATGGCCTCCTGCTCGGCCAGGGTCCGCCGGCGCAGGGCCCCGGCGAACCCGGCGGCCATGGCGTGCTGGAGCCGGGACGCGCGGGCCCGCAGGTCCTCCTGGCTGCCGTCCTCACCGCAGTACAGGACGAGGTAGGCGTCCACGCAGTCCAGGGTGCGGCTGAGCGCCTCCGGGTCGGTGCAGTGCGCGGTCACCAGGGCCGCGCCCACCGCCCTGCCCTCCTCCGCGTCGAACGCCCTGGCCCGCAACGCCGTGCTCAACCGCCTGGCCAGCGGGAGGAGTTGGGCCTCGAACTCCGGTCGGGTCGAGGAGGTCGACGTCACCGGGAACACCGCCCGGCTCCAGATCGTCGCGAACCGGCGGAGTCTGTCCTCCGGCCCGTCCGGCTCGGCGCTCACGCGCCGCGCCCGACGCCGGCGAACCCGGAGAAGGCCCAGGGATCCTCGTCCTCGGGCGCCGTGTCCGGCCGCCAGCGCGGCATCGGGACCAGTCCCGGTTCCACCATCTCGTACCCCTCGAAGAACCGCGCGATCTCGTCGCGCGAACGCATGATCAGCGGGTTGCGGATGTCCCTGTACACGTCCACCGCGCCCTCGGCCCGCTCCGTCGGCAGCGGAACTCCCTCGTACGAGGCGTGCGTCAGCACGACGAGGCTGCCGGGCGCGAGCGCCTCGCGCAGCTCGGCCACCGCTCCGTACGGGTCGTCCGCGTCTTCCACGAAGTGCAGTATGGCAACGAGAAGCAGGGCCACCGGACGCTTCAGGTCGATCAGGTCCTGGACTTCGGCGCTCGCGAGGATCTCCCGGGGCTTGCGGAGGTCCGCCGCGACCACGCGCGTCTGCTCGTCGCCCGCCAGCACCGCCTGGCCGTGGGCGACGGCCACCGGGTCGTGGTCGACGTAGACGACGCGTGCCGCGGGGTCGGCGGCCCGGGCCACCTCGTGGACGCTGCCGAAGGTGGGGATGCCGGAGCCGATGTCGAGGAACTGGGTGATGCCCTCGGCGGCGGCGAAGCGCACCGCGCGGCGCATGAACGCCCGGTTCGCCTGCATGATCTTGGGCAGTCCCGGCATGAACTCCATCGCCCTGCGGGCCGCTTCCCGGTCGACCTCGAAGTTGTGCGAACCGCCCAGGTAGTAGTCGTAGATACGCGAAACGCTCGGCACCGAGATGTCGATGCTCCGTGGTGCCCAGGCGGGACGCTCCATGTATCTCTCCAAGGCGTAGGCGATCCGGTGTTCGAGCAGAGGCTACTGATCGCCTGCCAAAGGAGCGAGCAGAAACGGAAATTGACCGTCCGTTCCCGGTCACTGCCTGCGGCACGTGCCTCGCCGACAAGCCGCCTACGCGGGTGAAACACAGCAAACCGGTCCGCCCCCTCCGTGCGGCGCGGAGGGGGCGGACCGGCGATCGAGCGGCCCTGGCGGGACGATCAGCCGTGGGGAGGTGATCTCTCTACTGCTTGGGCGCGCCGACCGGCTTGCCGTCGGGTGCGACGGCGTACCAAGTCCCGCCGACGCCCTGACCGTTGGTCTCCCCGGCGGCCTTGTCACCGGAGAAGGTGTAGATGGGCCAGCAGTTGATGGTCTGCTGCTTGACGCCGTCGGGCCGGGTGAAGCTCATCAGGCCCTTCTTCTGGACGTCCTTGGTGTCGTTGCTCGCCACCGGACCCACGGCCGGCCACTTCTCCAGGCAGGCGCCCGTGCAGGCGGAGATCGGGTCGGGCCAGGCCGTGTCCTTGAGGAAGCGGTAGACCGTCATGCCGTTCTTGTCCACGACGATCTCGCCGAGGTTGGGGTCCTTGCGGGTGGACAGGCCGGGCAGGGAGGTCAGCTTGGCCTTCTTGCCGTCGGGGGCCAGCGCGAACCACTTGCCGCCCACGTTCTGGCCGTTGACGTCACCGGCGGTGACGTCCTTCGCGTAGCGGTACGCGGGCCAGCCGCCGATGGTCAGCTGCTTGCTGCCGTCGGTGCGGGTGACCTCGCCGAGCAGGGCCTTGTCGATGCCCGCACCGGCGGTCGCGTCGTCCGCGGGGACCGGCGGCCAGGTGGAGGCGCAGTCGCCGTCGCAGTTGGACTTGGGCGGTTCGGCGGTGTCCTGGTCGAAGCGGTACAGGCTCATTCCCGCGCTGTCCGTGACCACCTTGCCGAGTTCCGAGTTGGCCGACACCGACAGCTTGCCGGCGGCGGCGGCCTGGGCCGCGCCCTGGGCGCTCGAGTCGGATCCGTACCCGTTGCCGGAGCCGGTCGACCCGAGGCTCGTACCCGTACCGGCACCCGCAGTGCTGTAGTCGCCGGCCGCGGCCGTGGCGCCAACGTTCTGGCTGCCCGCGGACGAGGTGGCTTCCTGGCCGCACGCGGTGGTCAGCGCCAGCACCGCCACGGCGCTCGCCACGAGTGAGGCGCTCCGCCAGGAGGTCTTCATCGTCAACTCCCCATTATCGCAAAGGGTGTTGCAGCGCCCTTCTGCGCCGCCGCACGACCATGGATACGCACGGAAGCAGCCACCGTGTTCAACGGCGGCACAAATTTCTTTCCGGGACCTGTGACACCACCCGCATCAGGACCCCCGTCGGCACACCTCACGGGGCACCGAGGCCGGCGTCCGGCGGCCCTGCTCGGGGATCAAACCCGCCTTCCACAAGTTCGCCCGTTCGGGGCAATCCCCCCGAACTCGCCCGCGGGACGGCGCTCCAGAGCTGATGATCTCCGTCGTGTATGGACCCGAACCGACTCGATCCGCCCTCGCCGCGAGGGTGTTGGTCCTGGTAACGCTCACCTGGCTGCTCGTCGGCGCGCCGGTGGGGACGGCGACGGCGGACGCCTGCGCGTACGCCTCGACCGGCCCGGACGGCACCGAGGCGGTGGCGGTCGCCGGGAACCTCTCCTGGCCCACACCACCGCCGTGCCCGAAGCCGACTCCGCCGCCCTGCCCGCCCACCCCGGCCCCGACCCCCACTCCCCCACCGCCGAAGCCGACACCGCCGCCACCGCGGCCGACGCCCACCCCGGACCCCACCCCCACCCCCGCACCGCCGAAGCCGGCGCCCCGGCCCACGCCGAGGCACGAACCACCGCCCACGCCGAGGCACGAACCACCGCCCCCGCCGGCCCCCCGCCCCGCGCCACCCCGCCCGCGGCCCACACCCCCGGCGCCCCCGCCACCCCTCGCTCCCCCACCGCCACCCGCGCCGACACCGTCCGCCAAGCCCACCCCCCACCCCGTCGTGACCCCGGTGAGCTACCCGCGTCATCGCGCCCTGCCGCCCCGGCACACCCCGCACGGCACCACGTCGCCGGTCACCTACGTCCTGCTCATCACCGCTCCCGCGGCGATCGCCGTCGCCGCGCTGCGCCCGCGCTGACCAGCCGGTGGCCGAGCGGCCGAACACTGGAGGAACCCCTTGCCGGATTGGCTTGTTCTCACCCTGGCGATGCTGGCCGCCTGCGTCGTGGTCGTCATCATCACCCTCGTCCGCGACCGCACCGCGCCCGAGGACGAGGACCCCAGCGAGACACCGGACGTCATCGAGTACATGACGATGTGGATCGGCGTGGTGTACGCCATCGTCCTGGGCCTGGCCATCGCCGGTGTCTGGGAGGCCCGCAGTGCCGCCCAGGACCACGTCCAGGCGGAGGCCGCCGCGCTGCACGAGATCTCCGAACGGGTGCGGGTCTACCCGGCGGACGTCCGCGACCACATTCGGGCGGATGTCAACGCCTATGTCGGACACGTCGTCACGACGGAGTGGAAGACCATGGCCGACGACGGCCGGGTCACGGCGCGGGGCGGCCAACTCCTCGACCGCGTCCGGGCGGACGTCACCGACTACCAGCCGCGGACGGACTTCGAGGCCCAGGCCTACCAGCCGCTCGTCGACCAGGTCACCGCGGCGGACCAGGCGCGCAACGCGCGCGCGGAGTCCACCGGGGCGACCATGCCGGGCGTGGTGTGGTTCGGGCTGCTGGGCGGAGCGGTGGTCACCATCGGCATGGTCTTCGCGCTGCAGATCAGGCGCACGCTGCGCGAACTGGTGCTCGCCGGCCTGTTCTCCGCCCTGATCGCCTTCCTGCTCTTCCTCATCTGGGACTTCGACGCTCCCTACAGTCGCGGTATCACGGCCTCGGCGGAACCGTTCCTGAGCCTGTTCCCCCAGCTGAAGGGCTGACCTGCCCGCAGAGCCGGCACATCCGGAGGGCTGACATCCGGAGGGCCGGACGGGGGCCCGGGGGCGCGCGCCACGCCGGTGGCGTACCCCGGTCGCGGCAACGCCGTCCCCTGGCCGGCCCACACGGTTGCCCCGTTCGCGCTACTGCGATCGCGCGGACGCACGCACGTTCCTAGCGTTTCGGTCATCGAGGCGCATTTCCGGCGCCGTGGAAAAGGTCCGCGGCTGCTCCTCGGGGACCCGGAGGAACCATCATGCGTGCGATACGCGTCGCTTCGGCCGCACTGCTGGGCGCCAGCGCCCTCGCCCTGTCCGCGCCGGTCGCCGTCGCCGACGACCACTACGTCATGTCGAACGGTTACAGCGTCCTGCCCTCCACCGTCGCGCCCGGTGGACAGGTCGTCCTCCAGGTGGACCGCGACCTCAGCGGCTGCGCCCGGACCGTGACGGTCTCGTCGGGCGTCTTCGACACCGTGGCCATCCCGCCCGGACGGACGGTGGCGACGGCGGCGGTCGACCGGGACGCCAGACCGGGCGCGGTCTACCGCGTGACGTTCAGCTGCGGCGGACTCAGCGCCGTCGAGAACCTCACCGTCGCGGGCGGGCGCCCCGACGGCCCCACCCCCCTCCCGGTGACCCCGTACCGCGGTGTGCACGCCGGCGAGGGCGGCAGCGTCGCCGGCTTCGACCTCGAAAGGATCGGCCTGGGCCTCGCGCTCGTCACCGGCTCGGTCGCGGCGGCCTACCGCCTCTCCCGGCGCCGCGCGGGCGAGGACGGCGCCTGACGCCGCCGGCCGCGCAGACCTCCGCCCCGGAACCCGCGAGGGTCCGGGGCGGAGGTCCGCGCGCGTGCGAGCACGTCCGGGGGTCGGGCGGTGACGGGCGGTCAGATGCGTCGCTCGGTGCGCCGGCGCATCCAGAACAGTCCGCCGCCGACCACGGCCGCGGCCACGAGCCCGCCGCCGATGGCCATGTCGGTCGGTGTGGCGCCACTGGAGCTGCTGCCGCCCAGACCGCCCTGGACACCGCCGATGACGGTGAAGGCGGCCGGGTTCGTCAGTGTCCGGCCGGAGCAGTTCACCGTGATGCTGTGCGAGCCGGGGCGCGCGTTGTGGTTGACGGTCGCGGTGCCCCTCGAGGTGCCGTTGGTGCCGTTGACCGGCGTCAGGCGGGTGCTCGGGAACGCGTCCGAGGTCATGGTGCCGCCACCGCGGCAGCCGTCGACGGTGACGGTCAGCTGGCCGCCGCGGGCGATGACGCTGGGCAGGGCGACGATGTTGCTGGGGCTGACGCCCATGCCGTCCCACGCGACGGCCGCGGGAGCGGCGAGCCCGAGAGCGGCGACCGCGGCGCCGGCGGCCGCCAGGGCACGAGTAGTACGCATGTGATCCTCCGCGGAAGACGCCCCGGGAACCGTCCCCGGTCGATCGGCGAGAAACGCCTCCCAGACAGACCCTCAGATGCCGTGCCCCGGACCGCATTTCGGCGCTGGTCCGTCCTGGTGAGAGGACACGCCGACACGGAACCCGGCGACGGGACATCCCCGCAGGTCACAGACCGTCAGAAAATAACTTTTCCCGGCAACTCGGATGGCGCACCCACGGGGATGCGGGCCACCCGTTCGCATCTCCTCCGTCGCCGCTTTCCCGCGCGGGACTTAGCGTTCTCGTATGCGCGAATGACGTGGTGACGGCCGCGTCGAGAGGGGAATTCGAATGTCTGCGTCCGAACTGGCCGGACTGGCCGAAGAGGAGGAGCAGCCGCGGAAGCGTGCTCCCTGGGGCGTGATAGCGCTTGTCCTGCTGACCGGACTCGCGCTCATTCGCAACGGCTCCGGGGAATTCGACGTGGGGCCACCGCAGCCCGCGTCGGCGGCGGCCGCGGACAGCCGCTCGGCGCAGGGCGCCGTGCTGCCGGACCCGCTGCCCTACTCGGTGCCGGACCGGGTGCGGATCCCGTCGATCCGGGTGGACGCGCCGATCCTGCCGGTGGGGCTGGACACGGACGGCTGGGTCGGCGCGCCGCCGCCGGAGGACCCGAACCTCGCCGGCTGGTTCACCGGCGCCGTCTCCCCCGGCGAGAAGGGCACCGCCGTCGTGGTGGGCCACGTCGACAACAAGCAGGGCCCCGCCGTGTTCTACGGACTCGGGGCCCTGAAGAAGGGAAATCGCGTCGAGGTCGCCCGCACGGACGGAAAGACCGCCGTGTTCGAGATCTACGGCATCGAGGTGTTCGAGAAGAACAACTTCCCCGGCGACCGTGTGTACGCGTCCAAGGGAACGCCCGAACTGCGGGTCATCACCTGCGGGGGCGGTTTCTCCAAGCAGAACGGCTACGACGGCAACGTCGTCGTCTTCGCCCGCCTGGCCGGGGTCCGCTGAGCGTTCCCCGGCCGGGCGGGCGCGGTCCGGCTCAGGCGTACTGCCGCCGGGGGACGGTGAGGTGGTACCCGGCGTCGATCAGCCGCGGCAGGTACTCGCGCAGGGCCCGGACACTCTGCGAGCGGTTGCCCCCGGCGTCGTGCGAGAGCACCACGGCCCCGGGAGCGGCCCCCTTCTCGACCCGCCCGGCGATGGTGCGGACGCCGGGCCTGGTCCAGTCGAGGGTGTCGACACTCCAGGCCAGCGGTTCCATGCCGAGGTCCGCGCCGAGCTGGAACGCCGAGCGGTTCCAGGCGCCGTAGGGCGCGCGGAACCACTCGGGCCGTTCCCCGTAGGCCTCCTCGATGACGTCGCTGGTGCGTTCCATCTCGGAGCGGATCTGGCCGCGGCGGAGCCGGGTGAGCAGGGGGTGGGACCAGGTGTGGTTGCCCACCACGTGTCCCTCGTCGGCCATCCGGGCCAGCAGGTCCTTGTTGTAGGAGGCCATCTCCCCGCACACGAAGAACGACGCGTGCACCTCGTACTCGGCGAGGGTGTCCAGGATGTGCGGGGTGTAGCGGGGGTCGGGGCCGTCGTCGAAGGTCAGCAGCATGGTGCGGCCGTGTCCCGACATCCGCAGGAACGGCTCTTGCCGTACGAGGGTCGGTGCGGGTTCGGCCCGCGGCGGGCCGTCGCCGGTGAGGGGCTGGAGGCGGTAGGCGGAGGGTTTGAGCACGGGCTGCGCCTGGGGACCGGCGGCGGGGCCGGCGGGCGGGACCGGAGCGTCGCCGGCGCCCGCCGCGAGGACACCGGCCGTGCCGGCCGCCCCCAGTACAGCAGCGCCGGTGATCAACGCCCGGCGCCGGGAGAGCAACTGATCCTTTGTCATGACTCATCAGTCGCCCGGCGGGAGGCCGACGCACCCCGATGACACCGGGGCGGCGGCGAGAAAACACCCGCGCGGCCTACGCGACGCCGTCAGCGGCGGCGTACCAGGGGGAACGGCAGCGTCTCCCGGATCGTCAGGCCGGTGAGGAACATGACCAGCCGGTCGACACCGATGCCGAGTCCCCCGGTGGGCGGCATGGCGTACTCCAGGGCGTCGAGGAAGTCCTCGTCCAGCTCCATCGCCTCGGGGTCGCCCCCGGCCGCCAGCAGGGACTGGGCGGTCAGCCGGCGGCGCTGCTCCACGGGGTCGGTCAGCTCGGAGTAGGCGGTGCCGAGCTCGGTGCCGAAGGCGACGAGGTCCCAGCGTTCGGCGAGCCGGGGGTCGGTGCGGTGCTGCCGGGTGAGCGGGGAGACGTCGGTCGGGAAGTCCTTGTAGAAGGTCGGCAGCCGGGTGCTCTCCTCCACGAGCCGCTCGTACATCTCCAGCACCACGTCGCCGGGGCCGTCGTCGTCGGTGTAGGGGACGCCCGCGCGGTCGCACAGCCGCCGGAGCTCCGCCAGGCCGGTGCCGGCGTCGACTGTCTCCCCCAGCGCCTCGGAGATCGCGCCGTGGACGGTCTTCACCGGCCAGCGGCCCGAGATGTCGTACTCCCTGCCGTCCCTGCGGGCGACGGCCGACCCGAAGGCGGCGCTCGCGGCGCCCTGGATCAGCTCGCGGGCGAGGTCGAGCATCACGTCGTAGTCGGCGAACGCCTGGTAGGCCTCCAGCATCGTGAACTCGGGGTTGTGCTTGTGGGAGACGCCCTCGTTGCGGAAGGTGCGGCCCATCTCGAAGACCTTCTCCAGACCGCCGACGCACAGCCGCTTCAGGTACAGCTCGGGGGCGATGCGCAGGTACAGGTCGAGGTCGTAGGCGTTGATGTGGGTGGTGAACGGGCGGGCGTTGGCCCCGCCGTGGATCTGCTGCAGCATCGGGGTCTCGACCTCGAGGTAGCCGCGGTCCAGGAGGCCCTGGCGCAGGGCCTGTACGGCGGTGGAGCGGGCCCGGAGGGCGGCGCGGGCGTCCGGGCTCGCGACCAGGTCGACGTAGCGGCGGCGGACCTTCGCCTCCGGGTCGGTCAGGCCCCGGTGCTTGTCGGGCAGCGGGCGCAGGCACTTGCCGACGAGCTGCCAGGAGGTGACGAAGACGGTCGGCTCGCCCCGGTCGCTGCGGCCGGCGCGGCCGGTGGCGGTGATGTGGTCGCCGATGTCGGTGTCGGCGGTGAACCGGTCCAGCGCGGCGCCCGAGCCGTTCCGGGTGAGGGCGAGCTGGTGGTCGCCGGACCAGTCGCGCAGCACGGCGAAGACGATCCCGCCGAAGTCGCGGACGAGCATCACCCGGCCGGCGACGGTCACCTGGTCGCCCTCGCGGACCTCGGCCAGGGTGTGGGTGCGCTGCGGGACCCCGACCGGATACGGGTCCGTGCCGCCGGCGACGAGCCGGTCGAGCTTGCGGTGCCGGACGCGGACCTGCTCGGGCGGGCCCGCGTCCGGCTCCGCGGCCCCGGTCCCGTCCCCCGCGTCGAGGCCGAGGACCGGGAGCGACGGCAGCCCTTCGGTCGAGGCGGGCCGCGGCGCGCCCCTCGGATGCCCCTTTCCCCGCAGTGTGCGCAGCGACGGTACGGAGACGAAGCCCTCGGCGACCGCGGAGGCGAAGCCGATTCGGGCGAGGGAGACGGTGTCGCCGTAACAGATGAAGCGCGGGTACCACTCGGGGTGGTACTTGGCGTTGGAGCGGTACAGGGCCTCCAGCTGCCACCACCGGGAGAAGAACAGCAGCAGTCGTCGCCAGAGTCTGAGGACGGGGCCGGCGCCGATGCGGGCGCCCTCCTCGAACACGGACCGGAAGACGGCGAAGTTGAGGGAGACACGGCGCACGCCCAGTTTGGGGGCGGCGGCGCAGAGTTCGGCGACCATGAACTCCATGACGCCGTTGGGGGCGGTGGCGCGGTCCCGGCGCATCAGGTCGAGGGAGACGCCGTCGCGGCCCCAGGGCACGAAGGACAGCAGGGCCAGGAGCCGGCCGTCCGCGCCGAGGGCCTCCACCAGCAGGCAGTCGCCGTCGGCGGGGTCGCCGAGGCGGTCCAGGGCCATGGAGAAGCCGCGTTCGGTCTCGGTGTCGCGCCAGGCGTCGGCCCGGGCGACGATCTCCTCGATCTCCTCGTCGGTGAGGGCGCGGTGGCGCCGGACGCGGCTGGTGGCGCCGGTGCGCCGGACGCGGCGTACGGCCTGGCGGGTCACGCGCATGTCGCGGCCGTCGAGGTCGAAGCCGGCGGTGTGCAGGATCGCCTCGTCACCGAGCTGGAGCGCGCCGAGGCCGGCCCGGGCGAAGGCGGTGGCGCCGTCCTCGGAGGCGCCCATCGCCGCGGGCGCCCACGCGTGCCGGCGGGCCACGTCGAGCCAGGCGGCGATGGCGTGCGGCCACGCCTCACGGTCGCCCACCGGGTCGCCGCTGGCCAGGCACACGCCGGCCTCGACGCGGTAGGTGACGGCGGCCTTGCCGCTGGGCGAGAAGACGACGGCCTTGTCCCGGCGGGTGGCGAAGTAGCCGAGGGAGTCCTGGTCGCCGTACGCCCTGAGCAGGGCGCGGATGCGGGCCTCCTCGTCGCCGTGCAGGGCGGCTTCCATGCGCTGCGAGCGGAAGAGGGTCGCGGCGGCGTTCAGCAGGGCCAGCGCGCCGAACAGGCCGAGCACGAAGAACAGCGGGCGGGGCGGGCGTCCGTCGTAGGTGCGGCCGGAGAGCAGTCCGCCGCAGACCCGGTCGGCGGCCCACAGCAGGCGCTGGCCGCGCGGCAGGGTGCCGGGGAACAGCTCGACCAGGCCCCAGCCGGCGAGGATCGCGGCGGCCAGCCCGACGAGCAGCAC
This sequence comes from Streptomyces sp. NPDC043878, assembly GCF_056435735.1. Taxonomy (NCBI): domain Bacteria; kingdom Bacillati; phylum Actinomycetota; class Actinomycetes; order Kitasatosporales; family Streptomycetaceae; genus Streptomyces; species Streptomyces sp. NPDC043878. Next base: position 82,854 of record NZ_JBWKDW010000010.1, on the reverse strand, counting down.
CAGCAGGGCGCGCCGGACGGCGGCGCGGCGGGAGGCGGCGTAGAACTCGCGGCGGGCGACGATCAGCAGCGCGAGCCCGAGTGCGCACACCGCCAGCGAGGGGACGGACTGCGCGTACAGGCCGAGGGCCACGCCGAGCGCGTCGGTGAGGACCAGCAGGCCCAGGTAGACCACGACCAGCCACCAGGCGACCTTCTTGCGGGCGGCGGTGGCCGCGGCGAGCAGGAACAGGAAGACGGCGTAGGCGAGGTTGGCGCTGACCGGGACGATCAGCTCGTTCAGGACGCGGACGACCGGGCGGAGCGGGACGCGCAGCGGCGGAATGAGGGCCAGCAGCACGCAGAGCGCTCCGAGGGCGCCGAAGAAGGTCGCGAAGCCTTCCGGCACCCTGCTGAGGAAGCCGTTCGCGGACGGTCCCACCGGGCCCGGCCGGTTCTTCGCCGGGGCGGCCTCCACGCTGGCACTCATGTTCCGACTGTAGGAACACCACGCCACCGGCGCCCGTCGAGAGGTCCCGCGTGGTGGGCGGACCCGCGGGTTCCGATAGCCTCGCAGCCGTGACGCAACAGCACTCGCACCAGTTCGAGCGGGGCACGGACGGACCCAAGGTCATCGTGGTCGGGGTGGACGGATCCGACTCCTCGCTGCGGGCGGCGGCCTACGCCGGCGGCCTGGCGCGGCGGCAGCGGGCGCTGCTCGCGGTCGTGTACGTGCAGCCGGTGATGGCCGCGGGTGCGGCGCTCGGGGCGCCCGTGGCCGAGACGACCGACCGGATCGCCGACGACCTGGTCGCCCAGATCCGGGACTCCGCCGAGCGGCTCAAGGGGATATTCGATGTGCGCTGGGAGTTCCACACCTTCCGCGGCGACCCCTACAACGGGCTGGTGAAGGCGGCGGACGAACTCACCGCGGACGCCGTGGTGGTGGGCGCCTCGGAGCAGGCCGGCCACCGGATCGTGGGGTCGGTGGCGGTGCGGCTGGTGAAGGCGGGGCGGTGGCCGGTGACGGTGGTGCCGTAGCCGGGCGCCCCCTGACGCCCGCGAGCGATCCGCGCGGGCGCCGCGACGCACCGGCCCGTCACCGCCCCATCCTGAGCCCGTCCTTCGCCGCGCCCCGGCTCAGCACCACCTGTCTGATCCGGTCCCGCACCCCCCGCACGTCGGCGCCCGCGGCCAGTGCCTCGTTGAGGTCGACGGCCCGTCCGGCGTCGGCGTCGAACCAGGCGGGCACGAACTCGGCCTTCGTCACCGCCCAGCGCCCGCCCGCGCGGCGGGGCGGGCGGAAGGTGAAGCGGCCGATGGTCGACTGGTCGCCGCGCGGGTCCCGGGTGCCGTCCGGGCCGGACGTCCCGGCGATCTGGTCGCCCAGGCCGTAGACCACCCAGGTGCCGTTGACCTTCTCGTAGGCCTGCGGCAGGTGGGCGTGGGTGCCGAGGATCAGGTCGACCGCGGGACGCTCGCCCGCACGGGCCGCGGTGAGCTGCCGGGCCAGGGTCAACTGCCGTGCGTCGGGGGCCTGTTGCCCCTGGGTGCCCCAGTCCACCGACACCACGACCACGTCGGCGCCCGCCGCGCGGGCCGCGTGGGCGTCGGTCAGGATCCGGTTCCCGTCCACCGTGTCGAGAGCCCAGGGCGCGCCCGCCGGGAGCGGACGCCCGCCGGCGTCGCCGTAGGCGAGGTGCGCGACCTTCGCCGCGCCCACGGGCAGCACCGTGACGACACCGGCCTCGCCCTCGGTGCGCGCCGATCCGGTGTGCCGCACGCCCGCGCGGTCGAGGGCGTCGAGGGTGCGGCGGATGCCGTCGGCGCCGTCGTCGAGGGTGTGGCCGGAGGCGGTCGAGCAGCCGTCGTAGCCGGTGGCGGCGAGGCCGGCGGCCAGCTCGGGCGGGGCCGTGGAGCCGGGCGCGCCGGTGGGACCGCCGTCCACGCCGAGGACCGCGTCCAGGTGACACAGCGCCAGGTCGGCGCGGGCGACGACGGAGCGGACTCCGGAGAACATCGGGCGGAAGTCGTAGCCGCTGCCGCCGGCGTCGAAGTGCGCCCGGTCGGCGACGGAGGCGTCGGTCAGGACGCCGCCGGAGGCGACGAGTGTGAAGGCGCCGGAGGCGGCGGGCGCCGGCCGGCCGGCCGCACCCTCGTCCCCGGCGGACCGGGCCTGGCAGGCGGCACCCGCGGCGAGCAGGGCCGTGAGGGCCAGGGCAACCTGTCGTCTGCGTGCAATCATCAGCTCACCCCATCGTCTTCCTATTTGCGTACAAATAGGTACGAATCTCTACGCGTCCTCAAACGGCCCCGGCGCACCCTTAGCCCGTCCGGAGCGCGCGAACGGCGGCCCGGCGACCGTTCGCCGAACCGTTCACCGACGCGATCGACCGTCCGCCGCAGACCCGTGCACCCGCCCTGTCCAGAACCCGCACCCTGGGATGGCATACGGCCATGACGGCCGGAACCACCCTCACCGAGACCGGGACGACCGCCGACCACGAGCTCGCCGCGCTGCAGCGCGAGCACGGCCGGCCGCTGTTCGCGCTGCTGTTGAGGCTGTGCGACGGCGACCGCCAGCGCGCCGAGGACCTGGTCCAGGAGACACTCGTCCGCGCCTGGCAGCACCCCGAGGCACTGCGCGCGGACGCCTTCGAGTCCGTACGGCCGTGGCTGCTCACCGTGGGGCGGCGGCTCGCGATCGACGCGCGGCGGGCCCGGCAGGCGCGGCCCGCCGAGGTCGGCGACGCCGTCCTGGAGAACGCGCGGGTCTGCGCCGACCACGCCGAACGGGCGGCCGCGACCCTCGACGTGCGCGAGGCTGTGAAGACACTCACGCCGGAACACCGTGAAGTCCTGGTGCTCGTGTACTTCCAGGGGGCGAGTGTGGCGGAGGCCGCGGCGGCCCTCGGGATTCCGCCCGGTACCGTGAAGTCCCGCGCGTACTACGCGCTGCGCGCCCTGCGCCGGGTCCTTCCCGGTTACGCTGCCGACCTGCGATGAAACTCACGCCTGAGTCAAACCTCGGTAAAGCGCCTTGCTGAGGACCCCGGTTGGGTAATCGGCTGTCCTCATCCGTGTTCCGGATGGAGCCCGGGGTCGGGCGACGCGCACGCACCGGAGGAAGGCAGGAAGGGATGCTGCACAGAGGTCACGACAGTACGGACGGCGCCGGCGAAGGCGAACTCACCGTCCCCATGGCCTGGTTCTACGCCGAGTACATCGCCGACGAACTGCTGCGGACCGGTGACCTCATGCCACCGACGTCCTTCGAGTTCCGGGCCGGGCGTGACGCCCTGGCGCTGACCATCTTCCTCGCCGACACCGAGGGCGAACTCGACGGCATCCAGGTCGTCACCCAGTTGGAGACCTGGCTGTCGCTCACGGCCTACGACCAGCCGTGGCAGGACTGGGTGCGCGAGCGCACGGCCGCGCTGGCCGCCGCCGCGGCCACCTCCGGCGGACCGTCCGCCGACCTGGAACTGGCCGAGGCGGCCTGGCGCTGGCTGGAGGAGACGGAGCTGCTCGCGCCCGACCTGGACGCGGTGCCGGGCGGCGGCGCGGTGGCCGGCGAGGACGAGGGACCGAAGGTGTGGACGCCCGCGTGGCAGCTCGGGCTGCCCCTCGGACACCTCGCCATCCACCTCTTCTAGATTCGTTTCCCCGCACACCAATCCGCGGCCCGGGCCGCTCCGAATCCCCAGGTTGCGATTCGGTACGCGGCTTGAGTGATTCGGCAGCCTCGTGCGTACCGGTGGGAGCAAGGAGTAACCCCACCCACACCCAACGGCACGAGGATTCGGCATGAGGTCCCAGGAAAGGCATCGCGACGTCGGCGCGTACGCGCTCGGCGTGCTGGACGAGGCGGAGGCCTTCCGCTTTGAGGACCATCTCATGGAGTGCCCGCAATGCGCGGCACACGTGACCGAGTTCGGGCCCGTCACCCGCCAGATGATGCTCTACCGGCGGGCCACGCCGCGTTCCGTGCATCCCATGACCCAGCCCGGCCCCAGGCTGCTGGACCGGCTCCTCGGCGAGGTGGCCGCACGGCACCGGGCGGGGCGCCGCCGGATGCTCTTCGCGCTGGCCGCCTCGGTGGTGATCGCGGTGTCCGGGTCGGGGCTCGCGATGACGACGGGCGGCCCGGAGTCGGCCGTACAGGTCGCGGCGACCGACGCGAAGTCGGGCGTGTGGGCGCAGGTCACCGCCGCGGACGAGGACTACGGCAGCGATGTGCAGCTCGAGATCAAGGACGGTGCCGGCCCCCGCACCTGCCAGCTGATCGCGGTCGGCCGCGACGGCTCCGAGCAGACGGTGACCAACTGGAACGTGCCCACGCACGACGCCCGCCCCAACACCATGCGGGGCAGCGCCACCATGCACCCCGACCAGATCGCCCGCTACGAGGTCCGCACCCGGACCGGCGAGCACCTGGTGACCCTCCCGTCGAAGTAGCCCCACCTCCCCCGACGCGGTTGCCGCGCGGGCTACTTGAGCAGTCTGGACATCCTCCGGTCCGCGAGGGGCCGGCCGCCCGTCTGGCAGGTGGGGCAGTACTGGAGCGAGGAGTCACTGAAGGACACCTCGCGGATCGTGTCACCGCACACGGGGCAGGACTCGCCCGTCCGGCCGTGCACGCGCAGGCCGCTCTTCTTCTCCGCCTTCAGACGCCCCGCGGCCACCCCCCGGGAGCGTTCCACCGCCTGGGTGAGCGTGGTGCGCAGCGCCCCGTACAGGCCCCGGATCTCCTCCGGCGTGAGGGCCGAGGTCGGCTTGAACGGGGACATCCTGGCGGCGTGCAGGATCTCGTCGCTGTACGCGTTGCCCACACCCGCGATCAGCCCCTGGTCGCGCAGGGCGCCCTTGATCTGGCGCCGTTCCCCCTTCAGCAGCTCCGCGAGCCGGGCCTCGTCGAAGTCCTCGGCGAGCGGGTCGGGACCCAGGCGCGCCACACCGGGGACCTCCTGCGGCCGCCGTACGACGTAGACGGCCAGGCGCTTCTGGGTGCCCGCCTCCGTCAGGTCGAAGCCCGCGCCGGTCTCCAGGGCCACGCGCAGCGCGAGGGGTCCCTTGCCGGGGCGGGGCGGGCCGTCGGGGAGCCGGTCCTTCCAGTGCAGCCAGCCGGCCCGGGCCAGGTGGGTCACGAGGTACGGGGCGCCGTCCGTCCGCAGGGCGAGGAACTTGCCGTAGCGCTGCACGGCGGTGACCACCCGGTCCTCGACGGCGGTGACCGGCGGGTCGTACGTCTTCAGGACGCTGATCGCGACGGGCAGCACCCGCACGATCCGCAGACCTGTCAGGTGCTCGGTGAGGAAGTCCTTGAGCGCTTCGACCTCGGGAAGTTCCGGCATACGTCCAGAGTGCCACCGCCGGCGGCCGGCCTCAGTCCGGCTCCGCCACCCGGAACTCGCACCACACGCACTTGCCGCTGCCCCGCGCCTCCACGCCCCAGCGGTCGGCGAGCAGGTCGACCAGGAGCAGGCCGCGCCCCGAGACACCGGAATCCCCCGCCTCGCGGCGCCGGGGCAGCGCGCTGGAGGAGTCCTCGACGTCGACCCGCAGCCTGCGCTCGCGGCCGGTGAGGACCCGGAGGGTGACCACCGAGGCGCCCTCGGTGTGGATCAGCGCGTTGGTGATCAGCTCGTCGGCGACCAGTTCGATCTCGTCGGCGCGGTCCCGGGCGCCCCAGGCGCGCACAGCGGCGCGGATCATGTGCCGGGCCTCGGTCAGGGCCTCGGCGTCACCGGGCGCCACATGCTGCTGGAGCCGGCCGACGGGCCGCGGGGCGTCCGGGCCGAGCCGGCGCAGCAGGAGCAGCGCCACGTCGTCGTCGCCGCCGCGTTCCTCGGCCACGTCGATCAGCCGGTCGGCGAGGTCCCGTACGTCGTCGGGGCCGGTGGCGATGAGCGCGGTGAGGGTCCGCATGCCGTCGTCGAGGTCGGCGCCGGGCTGTTCCACCAGGCCGTCCGTGCACAGCACCAGTGTGTGGCCGGGGTCCAGTTCGACGGTGGCGACGGGGTAGTCCAGGCGGCCGAACTCCGCGGACAGCCCCAGCGGGAGGCCGCCCGCCACGGACAGCCGGCGGCAGGTGCCGTCGGGCTGCCTGATCAGCGGGTCGATGTGACCGGCCCGCACCACCTGGACGACCCCTGTGGTCAGGTCGGCCTCCGCGTACAGGCAGGTCGCGAAGCGGTCGGTGTCGAGTTCGTGCAGGAAGACGGAGGCGCGGGCCATCACGGTGGCCGGGGTGTGGCCCTCGGCGGCGTACGCCTTCAGCACGATGCGCAACTGGCCCATGACGGCCGCCGCGTGCGTGTCATGCCCCTGCACGTCACCGATGACGGCGCCGACCCGGCCGCCCGGCAGCGGGATCACGTCGTACCAGTCGCCGCCGATGTCCCTGCCGAGGGAGCCGGAACGGTAGCGGACCGCGATGTCGGCGCCCGGCACCCGGGGGATGGCGCGGGGCAGCATGGCCTGCTGGAGGCCGGTGGCGAGGTCCTTGTCCTGCTCGTGGAACATGGCCCGTTGCAGGCTCTGCGCGATGCTGGAGCCGAGGGCGATCAGCACGTTGCGGTCCTCGGCCGAGAACCCGCGCCGGTCGTTGTAGAGCAGGCCCATGGCGCCGATCGGCCGGGCCTCGGCGATCAGCGGCAGGTAGGCGGCCGCGGTGATGTCCAGGCCGGTGAGATGCGGCCACAGGATCGGATAGCGCTCGGCGAACTCCTCGGGTGACTCGATGAAGCGGGGGGTGAGGGTCCGTACGACCTCGCTCATCGGGTAGGGCTCGTCGATCCGGGTGACGTCGGTGCCGGGCACGAAGGCGCCCTCGGGCCCGTCGGCGACCAGTCTGATCCGGCCCGCCTCGACCAGTCCCATGACGAGACTGGTGGCGCCGAGGTGGGTGAGGCCGTGGGTGTCCTTGAGGACGTCGATGACGTCCTGGACGGTGCGGGCGTGCGCGAGGGCCGCCGTGGTGAGCTGTACGACGTTGGTCTGCCGGCGCCGGGCCTCGTCCTGTTCGGCCTGCTCCCGCCGGGACAGGATGTCGTCGAGCTCCTGGGTGGCGTCGCGGAGGATGCCGACGATCCGGCGCGGCCGGCCCGTGCTGTCCCGGCGGATGTAGCCCTGGGTGTGCGTCCAGCGCAGCGAGCCGTCGCGGCAGCGGATACGGAAGTACGTCCCGTAGTTCTCGCTGCCGTCCTTCATGGCCTGGGCGACGAGCGCGTCGAGCCGGGTCGCCTCCGCGGCGGGGACCCGGACGGCGAGGGTGGCGGGGTGGTCGTCGTACTCCTCCGGGCGCAGGTCGAAGACCTCGTGGGCCTGGGCGTCCATGTGGAACAGGCCGCTGTCGAGGTCCCAGTCGAAGCTGCCCATCCGATTGAGCGCCAGGATCGGATCCGGGTGGGCGGGCCAGTCGTCCGGGAGTGCCAGGGCGCTCGCTCCCCGATCAGCCATGGGGCCCACCTTGCCAGGGTTAGTCCGATTATTCGACTGGGAAAACCAAACACGCGGTTCATCTGGCGGGGTCCGGGATCAGCCGTCGGAGAGGTCGGCGGGGGTGCCGGAAACGGCGTCCCCGGTCACCGGATCCGCGTCCGGAACCAGTCCCCCGCCGTCCCGCAGGTCGGGGATCTCCGGGACACGGTCGGGACCGATCTCGTCCGAGAGACCCAGCGGCGAGTCGGGTTCGCAGGGGGTGGCGGCGGCTTCGTCACCGGGGGGCCCGTCAATGGCGGTTCCGGTCTCGGCGCTCCCGGTGCCTGTCACGGCGGCCCCGGGGCCGGTGCCGGTCTCGGCGGTCTCGGCGGTCTCGATTGCGGTCTCGGCGGTCTCGATCGCGGTGAGGTCGTCCGCCGGGATCGGGTCCTCGCCGGTCGGATCCTCGACGGTCGGGTTCCCGGCGGACGCGTTCCCGGCGGAGGCGTTCCCGGCGGACGCGTTCCCGGCGGTCCCGTCCTCGGTCGCCGGATCGGGAGCGGGCCCGGACCGGTGGTTTCGCGGGCCCGGAGCGAGGGACGGCGACGTGTCGAGGGTGCCGGGTGCCGACGGCTGGGCGGTCCCCGGGGCAGCGCAGTCCGGTACGTCGGCCTCGGCCGCCGGCGGCTGCGGCGTTCGGGTGACGAGGGACGGCAGGGCCGGCACGGCGGTCGGGGCGCCCCTACCGGAGTCCGGGCCGGCACCGGGGCCGGACTCCGAGCCGGCATCCGGGCCGGGGGCGGGGGCCAGGTCGGAGGCGGCGGCCGGGTCGGAGCGGAGTTCGCCGCCCGGCTTCGCGTCCCGGCCGCGTGCGTTCGCGTCCCGGCCACTCGCGCCGCCGCAGCCGGCGAGGAGGAGTGCCGCCGAGAGCGCGCAGGCGGTGACGGCGGTTCCGGTGGGTATGCGCACCACGTTCTCCCACTTCATCGCACTTCGGTCGTTGGGCGGTTCGTCACCATTTTCTGCCGCACCCCCCTCGGTTACGCAAACGGAGGCGAAATGGACGCAGAGTGACATCCGGTTCCCGTGCCACACCGGAGAAGAGGAGCGCGCCTTCGTGGACTGGTTCACCGCATCCGACTACTGGCTGAGCCGGCTGGTCCTCCAGCGGGCTCTGGCCGGGCTGTACCTGATCGCGTTCCTGGCGGCGGCCCTCCAGTTCCGCCCGCTGATCGGCACCCGCGGGATGCTGCCGGTCCCCCGGTTCACCGCGCGGGTGCCGTTCCGCAGCGCCCCGAGTCTCTTCCAGCTCCACTACACCGACCGCTTCTTCGCGCTGTGCGCCTGGACGGGCTGCGCGGTGTCGGCGGCGCTGGCGGCCGGTCTCGACTCCCGGCTGCCGCTGTGGGGAGGCATGCTGCTGTGGCTGGTGCCGTGGGCGCTGTATCTGTCCGTCGTCAACGTGGGGCAGACCTGGTACGCCTTCGGCTGGGAGTCGCTGCTCCTGGAGACGGGCTTCGTCGCCGTGTTCCTCGGCAACGACGACGTGGCCCCGCCGGTCGTCGTGCTGTTCCTGCTGCGCTGGGTCCTGTTCCGGGTGGAGTTCGGCGCGGGTCTGATCAAGCTGCGCGGAGACGCGTGCTGGCGGAACCTGACCTGCCTCGACCACCACCACGAGACGCAGCCCATGCCGGGCCCGCTGAGCTGGTTCTTCCACCATCTGCCCCGGCCTCTGCACCGGGTCGAGGCAGCCGCCAACCACGTCACCCAGCTCGTGGTGCCCTTCCTGCTGTTCGCGCCGCAGCCGCTCGCCTCGGCGGCCGCCTGCCTGATGATCGTCACCCAGCTGTGGCTGGTGCTGTCGGGCAACTTCGCCTGGCTGAACTGGATCACCGTCGTGCTGGCCCTGCCCGCGCTGCGGCTCCCGTCCGCCGGGCGGTCCCTGCCGGAGCCCCCGCTGTGGTACGAGATCGTGGTCCTGGCGGTCGCCGCGCTGCTGTTGGGGCTCGCTCACCGTCCGGTGCGCAACATGCTCTCCCGCCGCCAGGTCATGAACCGCTCCTTCGACCCGCTGCATCTGGTCAACACCTACGGCGCGTTCGGCACCGTCAGCCGGGTCCGGTACGAGGTGGTCGTCGAGGGCACCGACGACGAGGTCCCGCGGCGGGAATCGGACTGGCGGGAGTACGAGTTCCGGGGCAAGCCCGGTGATCCCCGGCGCTGGCCGCGGCAGTTCGCGCCCTACCACCTGAGACTGGACTGGCTGATGTGGTTCGCGGCGCTCTCGCCCGGGTACGCCGAGCCCTGGTTCGCCGCCCTGGTGGAGCGGCTGCTGGAGAACGACCGGGACACGCTGAGGCTGCTGCGCCGCTCCCCCTTCCCGCCGGACGCGCCGCCGCGCTTCGTCCGGGCCCGTCTCTTCCGCTACCGGTACACGACCTGGCGCGAACTGCGGGAGACGGGCGCGTGCTGGGAGCGCACGTTCGTGCGGGAGTATCTGCCGCCGACCCGGCTGGCGGGGGCGGCTCAGAGGTCGTAGACGCGGGCGGCGGTGGTCTCGAAGATCCGGCGGCGGTCCGTCTCGTCCAGGCCGGCGGTCAACTCCTGCGCCAGGGAGAGGACTTCCGCGTACGAGGCGAGCGGGGTGCACACCGGCCAGTCCGAGCCGAACATCAGCCGCCGCGGGCCGAACGCCTCCAGGACGACGTCCGCGTACGGCCGCAGGTCGCCGGCGCTCCGGGCGGCGGGACCGGCCTCGGTGACCATGCCGGAGAGCTTGCAGACGGTGTTGGGCAGGGCGGCGAGGGCGCGCACGCCGGACGCCCAGGGTTCGAGCGCGGCGGACGCGATGGGTGGTTTCCCCAGGTGGTCCAGGACGAAGGTGAGTCCGGGCAGGGCGGCTGCCGCCTCGGCGCAGGCCGGGAGCTGGCCGGGCAGCACGACCAGGTCGTAGACGAGCCCCGCGTCGGCGACGGCGGCGAGAGAGCGGCGTACGTCCGGGCGCAGCAGCCATCGCGGGTCGCGCTCGCCCTGGACCTGGTGGCGGACGCCCTTGAGATACCGGCCGCCGGGCAGTTCCCGCAGCCGGGCGAGTTCGTCGGCGACACCCGGACGCGTGAGGTCCGTCCAGCCGACCACCCCGGCGACCAGCGCGTGCCCGGCCGCCAGCGACAGGAACTCCGGGGTCTCCTCGGGCACGGTGACCGTCTGGACGAGGACCGTGCGGTCCACGCCGGCCGCGCGGGCCTCGGGTTCGAGATCCGCGAGGGTGAAGTCGCGGCGCAGCGGGTCGCCCGCACCGATCCAGTCCTGGTCCCGCACGGACAGCTCCCACACGTGGTGGTGGGCGTCGACGGTCACGGCAGCTCCCAGACGACCGGCAGACCGGCGTCGGCGCCCTCGCCGGAGTAGTCGTGCGCCACGTCCAGCAGACCGGCCATGCGGGCCTGCCAGGCCACGTTGACCGGGAGCTTCTCCAGTTCGGCGAGCAGCCGGGCGTAGTCCGCGCACTCCATGAGATGGAAGAGCTCGGTACCGCTGCGCCAGATGGTCCAGGAGGTCGCGCCGGCCGCGCGGATGGCGTCGGTGAGTTCCTCCGGGACCTCGCGGTGGGCGGCCTCGTACTCGGCGACGCGGTCGGCGCGGACCCGGGTGTGCAGGGCGATCCTCATGACGGCTCCTCGGCGGGTACGGGGGCGTCCGGCGGCAGCAGGCCCGTGTCGCGGGCCTCCTGCCAGAAGGCGGCGGGCACGGGACGCGCGAACTGCTCGGCACAGTCGCGTACTTCGGCCGCCGACCGGGCGCCGACCAGGACGCTCACGACGGCGGGCGGGGCGGCGCAGAAGGCGAGGGCGGCGGCCCGCAGCGTGGTGCCGTGCCGGCCGGCGAGCTCCTTCAGGCGCAGGGCGCGGTCCAGGATTCCGGGCGGAGCCGCCGCGTAGTCGTAGGTCGCGCCGGGTCGCGGGTCGGCCAGCAGGCCGGAGTTGAAGGCGCCGCCGATGACCACCGAGGTGCCGCGTTCCTCGGCGGCGGGCAGCAGGTCGGTCAGGGCCCGCTGGTCGAGCAGGGTGTAGCGGCCGGCGCACAGCACCACGTCGACGTCGGTGTCCCGGACGAACCGGGTGAGCATCTCCGCCTGGTTCATGCCCGCGCCGATCGCGCCGACCACGCCCTCCGCGCGGAGTTTCTCCAGCGCCGGGTAGCCCTCCCGGAAGGCCGCTTCGGCGTGGTCGTCGGGGTCGTGGAGGTAGACGGCGTCGACGCGGTCGAGGCCGAGCCGCTCCAGGGCGGCCTCCAGGGTGCGGCGTACCCCGTCGGCGCTGAAGTCCCACACCCGGCGCAGCGTGGCGGGCACGGCGAAGCCGTTCGCGAGGTCGTCGCCGCCGTCCGCGGAGGGTTCCAGGCGGCGGCCCACCTTGGTGGACACCGTGTAGGCCGTACGGGGGTGCTCGCGCAGGGCGGCGCCGAGGCGGCGTTCGGACAGGCCGAGGCCGTAGTGCGGCGCGGTGTCGAAGTAGCGGATGCCCCGTTCCCAGGCCGCCGTCACGGCCTGGTGCGCCTGTTCCTCGGTGACCTCGGTGAACAGGTTGCCGATGGCGGCGCCGCCGAGGGCGAGCGGGCTGACGCGGACGCCGCTGCGGCCGAGCGTGCTCACCGGTCCACCGGGCGCAGCCGCAGGCCCTGCATGCCGCCGTCGACGGCGAGCGCGGTACCGGTGGTGGCGCCGGACAGGGGGCTCGCCAGGTAGGCGATGGCGCCCGCCACTTCGGCGGCCGTCACGAGCCGGCCGGTGGGCTGGCGGGCCTCCAGGGCGGCGCGCTCGGCCGCCGGGTCCCCCGCCGCGTCCAGCAGCCGCCCGACCCACGGGGTGTCCGCCGTACCGGGGTTGACGCAGTTGACCCGGATGCCCTCACGGACGTGGTCGGCGGCCATCGCGAGGGTGAGGGAGTACACGGCGCCCTTGGTCGCGCTGTACAGCGCCCGCTGCGGGAGGCCCGCGGTGGCCGCGATGGAGCAGGTGTTGACGATCGCCGCGTGCGCCGACCGGCGCAGGTGCGGCAGCGCGGCCCGCGCCGTGCGGACCATGCCGATCACGTTGACGTCCAGGACGCGGTGCCACTCCTCGTCCGCGTTGTCCTCGACGGTGCCCTGCGCGCCGATGCCCGCGTTGCTGACGACCACGTCCAGTCCGCCGAGGTCGGCTACGGCCGCCGCCACGGCCTCGCGCACCGAGGCGTCGTCGGTGACGTCGGCGCGGTAGGCGAGCAGCGGCTTCGCGACCGGCGCCGGGTCCAGGTCGAGGACGGCGACCCGGGCACCGCGTTCGGCCAGGAGCTCGGCGGTGGCGCGGCCGATGCCGGAGGCGCCGCCCGTCACCAGGGCGGTGAGGCCCTCGAAGTCGTTCATGCCGCGTGCCCCTTCTTCGCGTCGAGGTCGGCGGCCCAGAAGGTGCCGCCGGGAAAGGTGTACCGCGCGATGGACTCGGGCCGCATGGCGGCCGAGAAGCCGGGCGCGGTGGGTGCGGTGTAGTGGCCGTCGCGGATCACCACGGGGTCGGTGAAGTGGTCGTGCAGGTGGTCGACGTACTCGATGACCCGGTCCTCGGTGGTGCCGGTGACCGCGACGTAGTCGAACATCGACAGGTGCTGGACGAGTTCGCACAGGCCGACCCCGCCGGCGTGCGGGCAGACCGGCACCCCGAACTTGGCGGCGAGCAGCAGGATGGCGAGGTTCTCGTTGACGCCGGCGACGCGGGCCGCGTCGATCTGGACGACGTCGAGGGCGCCGGCCTGCAGCAGCTGCTTGAAGACGATCCTGTTCTGGACGTGCTCGCCGGTGGCGACCTTCACCGGGGCGACGGCCTTGCGGATCGCCGCGTGCCCGAGGACGTCGTCGGGGCTGGTGGGTTCCTCGATCCAGTACGGGTCGAACTCGGCGAGGGCCCGGGTCCAGCGGATCGCCTCGTCGACGTCCCAGCGCTGGTTGGCGTCGATGGCCACCCGGATGTCCGGCCCGACGACCGAGCGGGCCACCCGGCAGCGCCGGATGTCGTCCGCCAGGTCCGCGCCGACCTTCAGCTTGATCTGCCGGAAGCCGTCGGCGACCGCCGCGGCGGCGAGCCGGGTGAGCTTCTCGTCGCTGTAGCCGAGCCAGCCGGCGGAGGTGGTGTAGGCGGGGTATCCGCCGGCCAGCAGGCGGGCGGTCCGCTCGGCGGCGCCCGCGCGCCCGCGCCGCAGGAGGTCCAGGGCCTCCCGCGGGGTGAGCGCGTCGGAGAGGTAGCGGAAGTCGATCTGGCCGACCAGCCACTCCGGTTCGGCCTCGGCGAGCAGCCGCCACAGCGGCTTGCGGGCGCGCTTGGCCGCCAGGTCCCACACGGCGTTGGTGACCGCGCCGATCGCCATGTGCATCACCCCTTTCTCGGGTCCGAGCCAGCGCAGCTGGCTGTCCCCGATCAGGTCCCGGTGGAGCGATCCGGGATCGTCGCACACCTCCGCCACGCTCCGTCCGATCACGTGGTGGCGCAGCGCGTGGATCGCCGCGACCTGGACCTCGTTGCCCCGCCCGATGGTGAAGGTGAAGCCGTGTCCCTCGGCCTCCCCGCCGTCGGCGTCCGTGCGCAGCACGACGTAGGCGGCCGAGTAGTCGGGGTCCGGGTTCATGGCGTCGGAGCCGTCGAGTTCACGTGAGGTGGGGAAGCGGATGTCGTAGGTGTCGACCGCGGTGATGCGGGCGGGGGTCGGGGACACGGAGGGCCTTTCCGTCGGGGGCGGGGACAGCGCGGAACGGCGCGCCGTCAGTCCTGGGCGCGACCCGTCGTCACACGGGCGATCATGAGGGCGACCAGGATGATTCCGCCGTAGATGGCCTGGATCCAGAAGGACGGCACCTGGGCGAGGGTGAGCAGGTTCTGGACGACACCCAGCAGGAGTACGCCGGTGAGGGCGCCGAACATGGTGCCCCGGCCGCCGTCGAGGCTGATGCCGCCGATCACCGCGGCCGCGAACACGGTGAAGATCATGTTGTTGCCCTGGTTGGCGCTGATCGCGCCGACGTAGCCGGTCTGCATGATCCCGCCGACGGAGGCGAGGACGCCCGCGACGACGAACACGCCGAGCATCACCCGTTCGACGCGGATACCGGCCGCCCGGGCCGCTTCCGCGTTGCCGCCGATGGCGTACAGCGCGCGGCCCACGCGGTGGTACCTGAGCACGAACCCGGCCACCGCGAAGGAGGCCGCGGCGAGCCACACCGACATGGGAACGTTGAGGAAGGTGGTGGTCGCCAGGGAGTAGAAGCTGTCGGGCATGCCGAACAGCGTCTTGCCCTTGGTCGCGCCGACCAGCAGACCGCGCAGCACGATCAGCATCGCGAGCGTCACGATGAACGCGTTGAGCTTGAACTTCACGACGAGGACCCCGTTGAAGGCGCCGACGGCCGCGCCGACGACCAGCACCGCGACGAGCGCGAGCGGGGCGGACAGTTCCGTGCCCCAGCCCGACTGGGCGGCCGGCAGGACCAGGAGCGCGCCCACGGCGGGCGCGATGCCGACGACCGATTCGAGGGACAGGTCGAACTTGCCGGTGATCAGGACCAGCGACTCGGCGAGCACCACCATCGCGAGGGCGGCGGAGGCGCCGAGGATGGAGATCAGGTTGCGTTCGGTGAGGAACGAGTCGTTGACGACCGCGCCGAGCACCATCAGCAGCAACAGGGCCGGTACGAGGGCGAGTTCGCGGGCCCGCCGCAGCATGACCGTTCTGGCCGAGCCGGGGGCCAGGGCGCGTACGGCCGCGAGCGGCGGGGCCGCCTTGGTGTCAGCCATGGTCCACTCCTTCGATGGAGGCGATCAGCTCGTGGTCGCGCCAGCCCGCCGGGTGTTCGGCGACGACGCGGCCGTGGAAGAGGACGAGGACGCGGTCGCAGCGTCTGAGATCGTCGAGTTCGTCGGAGACGACGAGTACGGCGGTGCCGTCCTCACGGGCCCCGTCCACCCGGGCGAGCAGGGATTCCTTCGACTTCACGTCGACGCCCGCGGTGGGGTTGATGAGGACGAGCAGGCGGGGGTCGGAGGCGAGGGCACGGGCCATGACGACCTTCTGCGCGTTGCCGCCGGACAGGTCCGAGACGGGCTGGCCGGGGCCCTCGGTGTGGATGTCGAGGCGGTCGATCAGGTCGGTGGCGAGCCGCCGTTTGCGGTCGCCGCCGACGAACCCGAAGCGGCCGAGCCGGTCCAGGACGCTGAGGGTGGTGTTGTCGCCCACGGTCATGCCGGAGACGAGCCCCTGGTCGTGCCGGTCCCGGGGGACGCAGCCGACGCCGGCCTTCAGGGCCGCCTGTACGTCGCCGAACGGCAGCCGCTGTCCGTCCAGTTGGGCGGTGCCGCCACCGGGGGTGCGGAGTCCGGCGAGGGACTCGGCGAGTTCGATCTTGCCGCTGGCGCTGGACCCGGCGAGGCCGACGACCTCGCCGCGCCGGACGGTGAGGTCGACGTCCGTGTAGGCGTCCGAGGTGAGCCCGCGGGCGTCCAGCAGGACGGGGGCGGCCTCGCGGGCCTCCCGGTCGCGTACGGCCTGTTCGGCGACGGTCTCGATGACCTGGATGCTCTCCCCGGCCATGGCCTCCACCAGGGCCGCCCTGGGCAGTTCGGCGACCGGTGCCGTGATGATCCAGCGGGCGTCGCGCAGGACCGTCACGGTCTGGCAGACCTCGTAGACCTCCTGGAGGTGGTGGGAGATGAACAGGAAGGTGACGCCGGATTCCTGCAGGGTGCGCATGCGGGTGAAGAGCCGCTCGATCTCCCGGTTGTCGAGCTGGGCGGTCGGCTCGTCGAGGACGATGAACCGGGCGCCGAAGCTCAGCGCCCGGGCGATCTCCACCATCTGGCGGTCCTCGACCTTCAGGTCCGAGGTGCGGGCCTCCGGGTCGACCCGCACGTCCCAGGTGTCGAGGAGTTCGACGGCCCGGTCCTTGAGCCGGCGCCAGCTGATGACGCCGGCCCGGGAGACGGGCTGCCGGTTGATGAACAGGTTCTCCGCGACCGTCAGTTCGGGTACGACGGTGGGCTTCTGGTAGACGCACGCCACCTTGCGGCGCCAGGCGTCGCGGTCGGCGAGCGGGGGCGCGGGCCGGCCGTCGAAGTGGACCGTGCCCTCGTCGGGCGCCTGGAGGCCGGTGAGGAGGGTGACCAGGGTGGACTTGCCGGCGCCGTTGCGGCCGACCAGAGCGTGGGACTCGCCGGGCAGGACGGTGAGCCGGCCGTCGGCGAGGGCGGTGGTGGCGCCGTACCGCTTGACGATGTCCCGGGCTTCTACCAGTGGCGTGCTCATTTGACCGTGTTGCCCCACAACTCGGAGTCGTCGACGTTGTCCTTGGTGACCAGCGGGGCGGGCAGCTGGTCCTCGAGGATGCCGCTGGGCAGCTTGACGATCGTCGAGCCGTGGTCGGTCGGGCCGGGCTTGAAGGTCTTCCCCTGCATGGCCGCCTTGATGTAGTACATGCCGTACTTGGCGTAGGTGTCGGCGGGCTGGGAGACGGTCGCGTCGATCTCGCCCTTGCGGATGGCGTCGAACTCCTGCGGGATGCCGTCGTTCGAGATGATCGTGATGTGGCCCGACTGGCCGGCCTTCTTCAGCATCCCCTTCGACTTGAGGGTCTGCAGGGTCGGCGCGAGGTACACGCCGCCCGCCTGCATGTAGATGCCCTTGAGGTCGGGGTTGGCGTTGAGCAGGGTGTCGAGCTTGGAGGCCGCGGTGTCGGACTCCCACTTGGCGGGGATCTCCAGGACCTTCAGCTTCGGGAAGTTCTTCTTCACGCAGGCGCGGAACGCCTCGGAGCGGTCCCGGCCGTTGACCGAGGCCAGGTCGCCCATGATCTGCACGACCTTGCCGGACGGTATCTGCTTGCCGAGGTACTGGCAGGCCTTCTCGCCGTAGGCCACGTTGTCGGCGCGGACCACCATGGCCACCTTGCCCTTGTCGGGTGCCACGTCGACCGCGACCACGGGCACGCCCTTGCGTTCGGCCTGGTCGAGGCCGGCCTCGATGGCGGCGCTGTCCAGGGGGGCGACGACCAGGCCCTTGACCCCCTGGTTGAGCTCGTTGTTGATGTCGGTGATCTGCTGGGAGGGGTCGCTGTTGGAGTTGACCGTCTTCAGCGCCTCCACGCCCTCCGACTTCGCCATCTTGGGCACGTAGTCGTTGTACGACTGCCAGAACGGCGACGTCAGCAGGGGCAGGATCACTCCGACCTTGCCGGTGCCGCCGCCGGAGGTGCCGGCCGAGCCGCTGTCCTTGGTGCTGCCGCATCCCGTGAGCGCGAGGGCGGCGACGCCGGCCGCAGCCGTCGTCCGTACCGCCCATGAGGTGAGTCGTCTGTTTCGCCGTTCGTTCCGCACCGTGCTGCCGGACATCCTGTCAGCTCCTCATCGAGCGTGATCGAGCAGATGACGGCATATTTATCAGACCACTTCCGTTGAAGAACACCCTTCGACGGCAGATTTTCGCGATTTTCGGCAGTAGTGGTCCGACCACCTTGGCGGTTAGACTGCGGCGCACCGGCGACCGAAGGAGTGGCGTGGACGAGAACCTGGCCGGGGAGACACCGACCGGACCCGCTCCGCAGAAGGGCACCGTGCCCCAGCGGGCCATCGACAGCATCAAGGCGCTGATCCGCGACGGCTCCCTCGAACCGGGCCAGCGGCTGCCCACCGAACGCGATCTCGCCGCCCAGCTCGGCATCTCCCGCAGCTCGATGCGCGAGGCGATCCGCGCGCTCACCGTGCTGGGCGTGCTGGAGGCCCGGCACGGCTCGGGCATCTACGTGACCCAGCTGGAGGCCGGCGACCTGCTGGAGACCTTCGGGGTGGTGGCCGACCTGTCCCGCGGGCCGCGGCTGGTGGAACTCCTGGAGGTGCGCCGCATCCTGGAGTCGACGGCGACCGCGCTGGCCGCGGCGCGGATCACCCCGGACCAGCTGGCCGAGGTCGAGAAGCACCTGGCGGCGATGAACGCCACCGACGACCCGGAGGAGATCCTCGCGCACGACCTGGCCTTCCACCGCGAGATCGCGACGGCCGCCGGCAACGACACCATGGCCGCGATCCTGGACGGCCTCTCCTCGCGCACCTTCCGCGCCCGCGTGTGGCGCGGCTACCAGGAGGAGGGCGCGTTCGCCCGCACCCGCCGCGAGCACGCCGCGATCCACCGGGCCCTGGTGGCGCACGACCCGGAGGCGGCGCGCGCGGCGGCGGCCGCGCACGTCGGCGAGGTCGAGGAGTGGCTGCGGGCCCAGCTCGCGCCCTGAACCGGACCCGCGACCCACGCTCAGGCCCGCTTCAGCCGCAGGGTCACCGCTCCAACGGCCGCAGCCGTACGGTGATCCGGTCGCCCTCGATACGCACCGCCTCCGCGTCGGGAAGTGACGCTCCAGCAGGTCGGTGACCTCGGCGCCGGCCACGGCGAACCCGGCGGTGGAGGCGGCGCGGGCCCGGCCGCCGTGGGCCTGGTGGCAGCGGACGGACGGGGGCGCCAGGATGCGTGTGCGGTGCCGGTCCGTGGGCCCCGCCCGCCCAGACGCTCAGACGCGCCAGTCCACCTTGAATACCCACACGTACCGGCCCGCCTGCCGGGCCGCCTCCGGCACGTCGATCACCAGCGCGCCGTTGCGCACGGCCCACGTCAGGGGCCGGTCATGGCCGAGCATCGTGACCTTGTCGCCGGCGCGGACGGGCACCGGTGCCTCGACGGTGAGCGTGGCGCCCGGCCGGACCAGGGAGTGGATGTAGAACGCCTCGTCCTGGCGGACGGTGAACCGCAGGTCCTCGCCGAGCTGCGCCGTCCGCGACCAGTACGTGGTGTCGTAGATCGCCTCCCCGTTGGTCCGCAGCCAGCGGCCCGTCTCACGCAGCCGGGTCTGCATGATCTCCGGGATGGTGCCGTCGGCGCGGGGGCCGATGTCGAGGAGGAAGTTGCCGTTCTTGGAGACGATGTCGACCAGGCTGCGCACGACCTCCTCGGCCGACATGTAGGCGTCGTCGGGCGTGGCCCGGTTGTAGCCGTAGCTGAACGGGTCGAGGCCGCGGCTGGCCTCCCACTTGGCGACGACCGTGTTGTCGTACGTCGTGTACTCGGGGGTCGTGAAGTCGTGGAAGCCGATGCCCGAGCGGTTGTTGACGGTGACGTCGACCGGACGGGCCCGGTTCTTGGCGTGGTTGAAGTACTCGGCGAGCACATGCAGGCTGTCGTTGGCGCCGCCGATGTCGCACCAGATGAGCTCGGGGTCGTAGCCCCTGATCAGTTCCAGCATCTGCGGGGCCTGGTAGTCCTTCACGAAGTCCTTGCCCGCGGTGTATCCGGTGTACGGCACCGGCTCCTGGGTGTACGGGTTGCGCGGGGCGTGCCCCGACCACGGGTTGTCCGGGTTGAACCACTCGGGCATCGAGAAGTACAGGCCGCGGTGGAGTTCGGGCGTGTAACGGCGCGAGGCCTCGAACAGCTCCTTGACCAGGTCCCGGCGCGGGCCCGTCTTGACGGAGTTGCGGTCGGAGACCTTGGTGTCCCACAGGGCGAAGCCCTCGTGGTGCTTGGCGGTGAGCACGTGGTACTGGGCGCCCGCGTCCCGGAACAGCTCGACCCAGGCGCGCGGGTCGAACCGCTTCGCGGTGAACCGCGGGATGAAGTCGTCGTAGGCGAAGTCCTCCCCGTACGTCTGGCGGTGGTAGGCGTACACCTCGTTGCCGGGGTCCTGGAGGTGGTTCCAGTACCACTCGGCGTACTGCTTGCCGACCGGTGACCAGGCGGGCACCGAGTAGACGCCCCAGTGGATGAAGATGCCGAACTTGGCGCCGCTGAACCAGTAGGGCGCCTGGTGGCCGGAGAGGGAGGACTCGGTGGGCTGGTAGTCGGCGGTGCCGAGGGTCAGCTTCCTGTTCTGCGCGGTGATCCCGCCGCCGCGTCCGGTGACGGTCACCGCGCCGTCGCGGGTGGTGCCGGGGGCGGTGCCCGCGCGGTTGCGGATGCCGACGCGCACCCGGGCCTGCTCGCCGGGGTCCAGGCGGCGGACGCGGGCCGGCTGCACGGTGCGGGCGCCGGGCACGTCGACGCGCACGGACACGGCGTCGTGGGCGAGCACCGCGACCGTGCCCGCGTTGACGACCGTGGCCTCGACGCTCTGCGCGCCGCTGGACTCCAGGAGCGAGCCGGTGGAGTGGGCGTCGCGCAGGGCCAGCGCCCGTCCCTGGGCGACCGGTTGCAGGGACAGCGCGAAGACGTGCAGCGCTGTCGAGTTCGCCTGCGCCGGGCCGACGGTCGGCAGGGTGATCGCGACCGCCTCCCGCCGGGGGTCGAGCCACACCTGAGAGGTGCCGATCCCTACGGTGTGCTCGTCCTTGGCGCCGGCCGGCGTGTAGCGGTACGGCGCGGACAGGGAGCCGCCCGCCGCGTACCAGTCGGCGCCGCCGAGTGAGGCGGTCGTGGTCGAGCCGTCCGCGTAGTGCGCGGTGGCCCTGCCGGAGGCGTTGCCGTAGCTGCCCGCGGTGAGGAAGACGGCCGACAGGTAGCGGCCCGGGGGCAGCTCGATCCGCTGGCCGGTGGCGACGATGTTGTTCTTCGCGCCCGCCGCCGAGGACGGGAAGAGGAAGGGGACGCCGTCGACCTCGACCCGGCCCGCGGGCAGTTCCTCGCCCGGGAAGGTGTAGCCCGAGCCGTCGAAGTCGCCGCCCCGCGCGGCGGCGGAGTCGATGGCGTCGTTGTCGTAGAGCGCGTCGAGCGGGACGGGCACGGGGTCGGGGACGGGAACCCACTGGCCGGCGGGGCCGTCCGGCGGTTCGGCGGCGTGCGCGCCGGTCGCGGAGACGAGCGGCAGGGCGGCGGCCGACACGGCGACACCGACCGCTGTTCCGAGAAGCTGACGACGTGGATACGAACCCATGAGCGGCTCCCATTCATCGGATGTCTGATGATTGATTGGACCTCAGGGCCTGTCAATGGGGCCGGACAGAAGTCGAGTTGACTGATTGGTCGGATGACCAGCGGGCGGCAGAGAAAGGTCGGCCGGACCTGGCGGGAAGGGCGGGACGCGCTGCCCGTCCGTCCGGGGCGCGCGCTCTCGACGCGGGGCCCCGGCCCCGGGCACAGTGGCCCCACGTACTCGTCAGTACGCCCGCCGCTTCGCATCCCCCGAGGAGCCCGAGTGACCAACTGGGTCGGCCGGACCGCCGCCGAGATCGCCGCCGCCGTACGCGAGAAGCGGGCCACGCCCAGCGAGGTGGTGGCCGAGCACCTCGACCGGATCGAGCGGCTCGACGGCCGCGTCGGCGCCTTCCGCACGGTGCGGGCCGGGGCCGCGCTCGCCGAGGCCGAGGAGGTGGGCGCCCGCGGTGACCTGGCCGAACTGCCGCTCGCCGGCGTGCCGGTGGCCGTCAAGGACAACCTCGCGGTGCGCGGGGAGTCCACCCGGATCGGTTCCGCCGCGACCCCGGACACGCCCGCCGACGAGGATCACGTCACGGTGGCCCGGCTGCGGGCCGCCGGCGCGGTGGTGGTGGGACTGACGAACGTGCCGGAGCTGTGCGTCTTCGGGAGCACCGAGGGCGTGTACGGCACCGCCCGCAACCCCTGGGACACCTCCCGCACGGCCGGCGGCTCCTCGGGCGGCAGCGCGGCCGCCGTCGCCGCCGGGCTGGTGCCGATCGCGCTCGGCAACGACGGCATGGGCTCCCTGCGCATCCCCGCGGCCAACTGCGGTCTGGTGACCATCAAGCCGGGGCCCGGGGTGGTCCCGGCCGGCGTCAGCGACGGCGACTGGTTCGGCATGTCGGAGAACGGGCCGCTGGCGACGACGGTCGAGGACGCGCGCCTGATGCTGTCGGTCCTCGCGGACACCGCCTTCCCCGCACCCCGGGAGGCCGCCGGCCACCGGATCGCCTTCTCGCTGCGCAGCCCGCTCACCGGGATCGTCGTCACGCGGCCGTATACGGCCGCCGTCCGGGAGGCGGCGGGGCTGCTGATGCGGGCCGGGCACCAGGTCCGCCGCGCCGACCCGCCCTACCCCCGGTCGCTGAGCCTCACCTCGCTGGCGCACTGGACGGCGGGGACCTCGGTCGACGCGCGGTACCTGGACCCGCGGCTGCTGGCGCGGCGCACCCGCGTCCACGCGGCCGTCGGCCGCCGCTTCGCCGGCACCGTGCGGACCGGCAGGGCGCGCGAGGAACTGCGCCGGCGCCTGGAGCCGTTCTTCGACGAGTACGACGTGCTGCTCATGCCGGCACTGGCCCGCCGCTCCCCCAAGGCCGGCCCGTGGCACGAGCGGGGCTGGCTGCGCAACGTCGTGGCCAACAGCAACTACTCCCCCATGACCCCGCCGTGGAACCTCACCGGCTGGCCCGCGATGTCGGTCCCGTTCGGCACCCTGCCCTCCGGCGCCCCCGGGGCGGTGCAACTGGTGGCGCGGCCGGGGTCGGAGGCGGAACTGCTGGCGCTGGCGGAGCAGTTGGAGAAGGCCCACCCGTGGCAGCGGACGGCACCCCTGGACTGAGCGCGGACCGGGGACTCGGAGGTCCGGTACATGAGGGGGTCCAGCCGCAGGGGCCGGGCCGCCTCCGCGGAGGGGGTCCGGCCCCAGGTGCGGGTCTCGCCGGCGGTGACGATCCGGTGCCGGAAAGGCCGGATCCGAGGCCGGTCGGCGGCCTCGGCTTCTGTGATCGGCACGGGCGTGAGTCCGGCACGCCCATGCGGTCGGCGATCGCGAAGGGTTCTGCCGGTGGGTCAGTCCACGCTGGGCAGGATGTGGGGCTCGGCGAGGTCCTCCTCGTAGCCCGCCAGGCGGATGGGGGCGGACCGGGCCCACACGTCCAGGCTGCCGAGCTCGCCGGGCCGGCGGCCTGCGCGCTCCGTGCGTTCCTTGGGGCGCTGATCGCGATTCGTCTTCTCCGGTGTCACCGCGCACTCCTTATGTGTCGGGTCACCCTCGGGGCACGCCGCCAGTCTGCGATCCGGCTCCCGGCGCCCGCTCGGGTCTCAGTGGAAACAGTTCGGACGCGGTGGCGCCGGTACCTCGTACGAGAGCAGGCCGCTGTGAACCGGCTGTCCCATGACGGACCGTGGGTGTGGGTAGAACCCGTTGCTGCTGTCCGTCGGCTACAGGTTAACCAAATGAGCGGGGGTCCGCTCGATGGGGCTGAAAACAAAGGGTAACCATCGCAAGTCGCCCCGCATACAGCGCTACTGAGTCTGCACCTGTTTGTAACTCGATGTGCGATTTAACTCACTCGTTCGGCCTACATCGCCGACGGCACCTCCGAGCCGGGGACCGGCGGGGCCGCGCAGTTCAGTTCCCGTTGGCCGGATCGCAAGGAGCGAATGGTCTGCTGTCGCACGGCAAGGGCTCGTCCGGCGGGAGGACTGACGCATGGAGCTGCGCAGTGTCGAGGAGCTGATGGATCTGCTGTACGCCTGCCGGGTCCCACCGGCCGGGCCGGCTCCCGGGCGCGACCGGGCCGATCCGCACCAGCACGCGCTGCGGACCGCCGCGCTGCTGCGCCGCGCCCGCCCCGCCGACAAGGAGCTCCAGCTGGCGGGCCTGGTGCGGGCCGTCGGCCCCCTCCTGCACCCCGGCGACGAGCGCGCCCACCGCGACCACGCGGCCGACGCGGTACGCCCCCTGCTCGGCGAACGGGTCGCCGGACTCGTCCGCGGGTACGCCCGCCCGGCCGCGGGCCCGGCCGACGACGATCTGCTGCGTTTGCGCCTGGCCGACGAGGAAGCCCGCACCGCCGCGTTCGACGCCGGCGTCCTGGAGGACTGGCGCACGGTACTGGAACTGGTCGCGGCACGGAAATCGCCCCTGGGGGCTGTCGACTGACGGACCGTCATGAGACGGTACGGCGATGACCGCGACGACCTCGCACCATCCGCTGCAGGGCAGGGCCGCCGTCGTCACCGGCGCCACCCGGGGCATCGGACTGGCCGTGGCGCGGGAGTTGACGGCGGCCGGCGCACTGGTGTGCGTGACCGCGCGGGATGCCGGGGACGTACGGCGCACCGCCGGGGAACTGGGCGGCATCGGGCTCGCGGGCAGCGTCGCCGACCCGGCCCACCTGTCGGCGGTGACCCGGCTGGCGCTGCGCGAGTTCGGCCGGATCGACGTGGTCGTCAACAACGCGGCGACGAACCGGCCCTACGGACCGCTCATGGACGCCGACCCGGACGCCTGGCGCGAGGCGTTCACCGTCAACGTCGAGGCCGCGCTGCGGCTCGTGCAGTGCGCGTGGCGGGCGTGGATGGCCCGGCACGGCGGCACGGTGGTCAACGTCTGCACCGAGGGCGCCGGACACGTCGGGCCGCACGTCGGCGCGTACGGCACCAGCAAGGCGGCGCTGCTGCACCTGACCCGACAGCTCGCGGGCGAGCTCGCGCCCACGGTGCGGGTCAACTCCGTCTCCCCCGGCCTGGTCCGCACCGAGATGGCGCGGTTCGTGTGGGAGCGGGACGAGAAGGGAGTGGCGGCCGGACTGCCGCTCGGGCGGATCGGCGAACCCGAGGACGTGGCCCGTGCCGTGACCTGGCTGGCGTCCGACGCCGCCGGGTGGATCACCGGCGCGGACCTGCTGGTGGACGGCGGCACCCGGGTGCGGGCGGCGAGCACCAGCGGCGCGTACGCGGTGCACGAGCGACTGCGCGCTGCGCGGCCACCGGGCACCGGCACAACAGCACCGGGCGGACCGGGGTGAACGCGGACGGGCGGGCGGCTGGTTCAACCGGCGGCGCGCGGGGTGCCCGAGATCGAGGTGGTCGCGCGACCGCCCTCCCGAAGGGCGACGGGCCCAGGGGTGGACCCGCTTGGAGTCGAACCAGGAAGTAAGCGTGACCGGCGCACCGGGCACCCCGGCGTTCCGGTCCCACCGTAGGCCGCGCGGGCCCGGGCGGGCCACCGGATTTACGCCCGCCCCGGCCCGCGTGCGGCGGCTACCACTTGCCGGGCGCGTAGTCCTTCAGGAAGACGCCGAACAGGTCCTCGCCCTGCTCGCCGCGCACGATCGGGTCGTAGACGCGGGCCGCGCCGTCCACCAGGTCGAGCGGGGCGTGGAAGCCGGCCTCGGCGAGGCGGAGCTTGTCGGGGTGCGGGCGCTCGTCGGTGATCCAGCCGGTGTCGACCGCCGTCATCAGGATGCCGTCCTTCTCGAACATCTCCTGCGCGCTGGTGCGGGTCAGCATGTTCAGGGCGGCCTTGGCCATGTTGGTGTGCGGGTGGCCGGCCCCCTTGTAGCCGCGGTTGAAGACGCCCTCCATCGCGGAGACGTTCACGATGTACGTCCGCCGGGCCTCGGCCGCCGCCATCGACGCCCGCAGCCGGCTGATGAGGATGAAGGGGGCCGTGGAGTTGCAGAGCTGGACCTCCAGCAGTTCGACCGGCGTGACCTCCTCCACCGCCTGGATCCAGCTGTTGGTGTCGTGCAGGTCGGGCACGAGCCCGCCGGCGTCGATCGCCGTACCGGCCGCGATCCGCTCCAGGGAGGCGGACCCCGACACCAGGGCCAGGTCCGTCACGTCCTGCGCGGTGAGCGCCCCGCCGCCCGCCACCGGCAGGGCGGCGACCGCGCCCGAGCCGAAGGTGCCGATCACCTCGGCGGCGGGCAGTTCACCGGCCGGCAGCGGCGCGGACTCGGCGGTCAGGAGCTCGCCGTAGGCCTGCGGGGAGCGCCGTACCGTCTGCGCCGCGTTGTTGACCAGGATGTCCAGCGGGCCCGCGGCGGCGACCGAGTCGGCGAGCGCGACGACCTGCGCCGGGTCCCGCAGGTCGATGCCGACGATCTTCAGGCGGTGGATCCAGTCGGCGCTGTCGGGCTGCGCCTTGAAGCGGCGGATCGCGTCGTTGGGGAAGCGGGTGGTGATGGTGGTGTGGGCGCCGTCGCGCAGCAGCCGCAGCGCGATGTACATGCCGATCTTGGCGCGGCCGCCGGTGAGCAGCGCGCGCTTGCCGGTGAGGTCGGTGCGGGCGTCGCGGCGGGCGCGGTTCTCGGCGGCGCAGTTCTGGCAGAGCTGGTGGTAGAAGTAGTCGACCTCGACGTAGCGGGCCTTGCAGGTGTAGCAGGAGCGGGGGCGCTGGAGTATCCCCGCGATCTGGCCCTGCTCGGTGACCGACGAGGGCAGGATGCCCTCGGTCTCGTCGTCGATGCGCTGCGCGGAGCCGGTCGCGGTGGACTCCGTGACGGCCTTGTCGTGCGCGGTCTTCGCGGCCCTGCGCTCCTGGCGGCGGCGCTGCTTGACGGTGCGGTAGATGCCCGCGGTGGCACGGCGCACGGCGACGGCGTCGGGGTGGTCGACGTCGAGCTCGTCGAGTTCCGCGAGCACGTCGAGGCACAGGGCGAGCCGCTCCGGGTCGATGCCGGGCCCGTAGACGATCTCGTCCGTGGTCGCCGAGCCGTTGTCTGTCACCGTCATGGCCGCTGCCGTTTCCTGGGTCTCCCGCCGCGGTGCTCCGAGCGAGCCCGCTTTCGAACAGGGCATTCTACGGAGCGCCGGGCCCGACCGCCAAAACCGCGACGATCAAGGGCCGCAGGCGGTGATCAGCGCCGCGACCTCCTCGGACACCGCGCGGGCGAACCGGTCGAGATCGGGAACGGCCTCGGCGTCGGCGACCAGCCCGTAGTGGACGCTCCCGCGGTACGTCGAGATCGCGACGGCCAGGGACTGGCCGCGGGCCAGCGGGGCGAAGGGATAGACCTCGGTGACCGGGTTGCCGCCGAGTTTCAGGCCGAGGCTGGGCAGCGGCACGCTGGTGACCAGGATGTCGAACCACAGCCGGGCGGCCTGTCCGACCAGGGGGCCGCCGAGCCGGTGGCCGAGGGCCGGCACGTGGTCGGCGAGCAGCGCGACGGCGCCCGCGCCCCGGTTGGGGCCGGCGTCCTTCTTGCGGTCCATGGCGCTGCGGACCGTACGCAGCCGGCTGAGCGGGTCGGGGTCGTGGACGGGCAGCCTCATCAGGTAGCCGGAGAGCCGGTTGCCCTGCGGGTGCGCGCTGCGCGGGCGGCGCCTGGAGACGGGGATCAGGGCGCGGGGCGCCACGCCCTCGCTGCCGTCGCCGCGTTCGTCGAGCCAGCGGCGCAGCGCGCCCGCGACGACGGCGATCAGCACGTCGTTGACGGTGCCGCCGACGGTCTTGCGGACCAGGTGCACGTCGTCGAGGTCGACGACCACGCCGGCGGTACGGCGGGTGCCCGTGGACTCGGCGGTCAGCGCGGGCGAGGAGCGCACGGCCACCCCGGACAGCGCGACGGAGGCGCCGATGTCGAGGGCGCGGCCCACGTCGGACAGGGCGCCGCGCAGCAGCCCGGGCAGTCTGCGGACGTCGGGCACCACAGCGCGCGGCGGCTCCTGGGGCCGGGGGCGCGGCCCGGGCATGTCGATCGGGTCCATCACGGCGGCGGCGAGGGCCAGCGCCCGCAGTCCGTCGGCCAGCGCGTGGTGGAACTTGAAGAGCACGGCGAAGGAGTCGCCGTCCTCGCCGGGCAGGACATGGGCCTCCCACGGCGGCCGGTCGCGTTCCAGCGGGCGTTCCATGAGCCGGCCGGCGGCCTCGTGGAAGTCGGCGGTGGGCGCGTGCAGCCGGACGTGGTTCAGGGGGTCGAAGCCGGCGTCGGGCTCACGGGTGGCGCTGCCGAAGGACAACGGCTGCCAGACGTCCCGGATGCGCATCCGCAGTCCGGGCACGGCGGCGGCACGGCCGGCGAGCAGGTCGGCCGCGTGGGCACCCGCGGTCGGCGAGTGCGCGGTGAAGACGCCGAGGGCGGCCAGGTGCATCGGGTGCAGGTCGGACTCGATGTTCCAGAACGCCAGGTCGAGGGGAGCGAGCAGGTCGGAAGTCAATGGCGTGCCTCGCGTCGACGACGGGTGGGCAAGCAGTCAAGCGCCCCCAGGCGATTACGGTCAAGTACGATCAGGCTACGCTCAGTTAACAGCAGATTAAGTGGCGGCTTCCGAGCCCCTTCCGCCACACCGGCGTCAGGAGCCTCGGACACCCGTCGGAACGCCGTGATCAGGGCACTCGCTGGCCCTTGCCGAGCGCGATGACCCCGCCCTTGGACACCGTGTACAGCTCGGCGTCCCGGTCCGGATTCACCCCGATCGTCGCACCCGGAGGGACCTCGACGTTCTTGTCGAGGACGGCTCCGCGCACCACCGCGCCCCGCCCGATGTGGACGTTGTCGTGCAGCACCGAGCCCTGGACGACCGCGCCCGGGTCGACCAGGACGCCCGGGGAGAGCACCGAACGGCTGACCTGCCCGCGGATCAGACAGCCCGCGCTGATGATCGACTCGCTGGCGATGCCACCGGCGTTGAAACGGGCCGGGGACAGCTGGCCCGAGTGGGTGTAGATGGGCCACTGGCGGTTGTAGAGGTTGAACGCGGGGCGCTCGGCGATCAGGTCCATGTGGGCGTCGTAGTACGCGTCGAGCGTGCCGACGTCACGCCAGTAGCCCTGGTCCCGGGTGGTCTCACCGGGCACGTGGTTGGCGCTGAAGTCGTAGAGCTGGGCCTCGCCGCGGTCGGTCAGCTGGGGCAGGATCGAGCCGCCCATGTCGTGCACGGAGTCCGGGTCCTCGGCGTCTCGCTGGAGGGCCTCGATCAGGGCCTTGGTGGTGAAGATGTAGTTGCCCATCGAGGCGAACACGCACTCCGGGTCGCCCACGAGGCCGGGCGGGTCGGCCGGCTTCTCCAGGAAGCGTTCGACCGTCTGGCCGTCCGAGCCGGGACTGATCACCCCGAAGGACGACGACTCCGAGCGGGGCACCCGGATGCCCGCCACCGTCACCCCGGCGCCGCTCTCGATGTGCTGGGTGAGCATCTGGCGCGGGTCCATGCGGTAGACGTGGTCGGCACCGAAGACCGCGACGTACTCGGGCCGCTCGTCGTAGATGAGGTTCAGGGACTGCAGGATGGCGTCCGCGCTGCCCAGGTACCAGCGCGGGCCGAGCCGCTGCTGGGCGGGAACGGGGGTGATGTAGTTGCCGAGCAGACTGGACATCCGCCAGGTCGTGGTGATGTGCCGGTCCAGCGAGTGCGACTTGTACTGCGTGAGCACGCACAGCCGCAGGACGTCGGCGTTGACCAGGTTGGACAGGACGAAGTCGACGAGCCGGTACGTGCCGCCGAAGGTGACCGCCGGTTTGGCGCGGTCAGCCGTCAGTGGCATCAGACGTTTGCCCTCTCCACCCGCCAGCACGATTCCGAGCACCGACGGTCCACCGCGACGCATGGCCGCTCCCCTCATCCTCGTTGCTGCATGACTGCCCCTGAGCAGGGGGGTCTACGCCTGTCCGGGGCACACCTCGTCGTACTCACGCCGATTTGAGGGTGTCCTCGTAGAGCCGGACCGTGCGCCGGGCGACCGCGTCCCAGCCGAACTCGCCCACCGCGCGCTCCCGGCCGGCCTCACCCATCCGGCGGGCACCCTCGGGATCACCGATGACGGAGTCCAGCGCCCGCGCCAGCCCGGCCTCGAAGTCCTCGTCCACCGGCACGAGCAGACCGGTCCTGCCGTCGTCGACGACCTCCGGGATGCCGCCGACCCGGGACGCCACGACGGGTGTCCCGCAGGCCATCGCCTCCAGGTTCACGATGCCGAGCGGCTCGTACACCGAGGGGCAGACGAACGCGGCGGCGTGCGTGAGGAGCTGGATCACCTCGGGGCGGGGAAGCATCTGAGGGATCCAGTGCACCCCCGCGCGGTGCCGGCCCAGCTCCTCGAACAGCTCGCGGAACTCCCGGTCGATCTCGGGCGTGTCGGGCGCGCCCGCGCACAGCACCACCTGCGCCGCCGGATCGATGTCCCGCACGGCGCGCAGCAGATGGGGCACGCCCTTCTGGCGGGTGATGCGGCCGACGAACAGGATGTACGGGCGGTCGGTGTCGAGGCCGATCCGGCGCAGCACGTCGGTCCCGTGGTCGGGCTGGTACAGGCTGGTGTCGATGCCGTTGTGCACCACGTGGACCCGGGCCGGATCGAGCACCGGGTAGCAGGTCAGGATGTCCTCGCGCATCGCCCCCGACACGGCCACCACCGCGTCCGCGGTCTCGATCGCGGTGCGCTCGGCCCAGCTCGACAGCGCGTACCCGCCGCCGAGCTGCTCGGCCTTCCAGGGGCGCAGCGGCTCCAGGGAGTGGGCGGTCATCACGTGCGGAATGCCGTACAGGAGTTTGCCGAGGTGGCCGGCGAGGTTGGCGTACCAGGTGTGGGAGTGCACGAGCTCGCGGCCCTCCAGGGCGGCGGTCATCGCGAGGTCCACGGAGAAGGTGCGCAGCGCGTCGTTGGCGGTGTCGAGGGCCGGCCAGGGCCGGTGCCGCCGCACCCCGTCCGCGCGGCCCTCGCCCCAGCAGTGCACGTCCAGGTCGACGAGGGAGCGGAGTTCCCTGGCGAGGAACTCGACATGGACACCCGCGCCGCCGTAGACGTCCGGCGGATACTCCCGGGTCAGCAGGCCCACTCGCACCCAATACCCCCTGTTGCAGCGGCTTGTTCTTCCATGGTCACCCAGATGCGGCGTGCGGGGAAGGGCCCGGGGGCCGTGTGAAGCAACAGTCCCCGCACACGCCATTACCGGGTACCCGGTAATAGAGGCAGCAACTGCGCCGTTGGAAGGACGTGCCGGTGAGGGTACCGGTGCCGGCCAGCAGGGGGTGGGCGAGGAGCCGCGCGGTCACCTCGCGGGTGCGGGCGGCCGTGTCGTCGCGTCCCTCCGTACGCGCCCAGCGCTCCAGCTGCCCGGCGGCGCCCGCCAGCGCGGAGGCCGCGTTGCCCCGCAGCAGACCCGGCGCGATCCGGTACCGGTCCCGCAGCGCGGCCGCCAGCGGCTCCAGGTGGCCGTGCAGGACGGCGTCGGCCACGCCCGCCGCGTCCCCGGGCCGCCAGGTCACCTCCGGCAGCCACAGGTCGTCGGGCGCGGCGGCGTCAGGGTTCCAGCGCAGCGACTCGGGGTCGAGGTCGGGGAGCCGCCCGTACAGAACGGAGCAGCCGAGCGCGACCGACCACAGGCGCGCCGCCAGCCCCAGCTGGGCCACCGAGGCCGCGATCCGCACCTCTGGCGCCCCGAGGGCCACCTCGACCTTCCTGACCCGGAAAATCAGGGAATTTCCGTAACCATCCGGCGAGCGATCCGCGTAGGTCTCCGCGAGGGACGGCAGCGGTGAACGCGGGGCTCCTGCCGTGCGTAGGAGAAAGAAGTCACCGAGCGGCCGCAGCGCCGCGAGTCGGGGGTCGAGGTCCACGAGGGGCAGTAGTACCAGGCCGAGTAGGGGTCTCCCCCAGGGGGTGCCCACCCTGTGTCACCCACCCTGGGGAGGACGACGGCCCCGGCCTACTCCATCGGCAGTAGGACCCATTGCCTGCTCAGGTACGACGACGGGAAGACTTTTAAGCGGCATCGTGTTGGTTATGAAAGCCGACCGTTCGCCGCGCCGGGTCCCGTACCCGCGCCTGACGCAGAGGAGCACCTCATGAATGCCCTCGCGTTGTCCGTGCTGCTGTCGCTCGTGTCCGCGGTCGCCTATGCCGGCGGAGCGATCGTGCAGGAGCAGGTCGCGGTGTCCTCCCCCGGCGAGCAGTACGCGCCGCTGCGCCGACCCGTGTGGTGGGCGGCGGTCGCGCTGAACGGCCTCGGCGGTCTGCTGCACGTCGTGGCGCTGGCCTACGGCCCGCTGAGCCTGGTCCAGCCACTCGGCGCGCTGACCATCGTCTTCGCGCTCCCCATGGCGGCCCTCTTCGTGGGCCGCAGGGCGGGTGCGACCGCCTGGCGCGGCGCGATCATGGCGACGGTCGGTCTGGCCGGTCTGCTCTCCCTCGTCGGCACGTCCGACGCGCAGTCGCTCAGCACCGCCCAGCGGCTGTTCGCCGGTCTGGTCACCGGCGGCGCGGTGGTCGCCCTGATGCTCGCGGGCCGGGCCGCGCACCGGCACCCGGCGGTGCGCAGTGTGCTGCTCGCCACCGCGTCCGGCATAGCGTTCGGCATGTCGTCGGTGTTCACCAAGACGGTCGCCGTCGACTGGACCGGCGGGGTGACGGTGGCCGACGTGCCGTCCCTGGCCGTCATCGGCGTGCTGGCCACGGCCGGCCTGCTGCTGTCGCAGGCGTCCTACCGGGGCGCCGGACTCGCCGCGCCGCTGGCCACGCTCACGGTCGTGAACCCGGTGGTGGCGGCCGCGGTCGGCATCACGATGTTCGGAGAAACCTTCCGCTACGGCACCACGGGTACCGCGTTGGCCCTGAGCTGCGGCGTGGTGGCGGCGGGCGGCCTGATCCTGCTCACCACGGAGCGGCTGGCCCGGACACCCCACGAGGTGTCATCCGAGCCGGTCACCGCTACGGCCGAACCGGTCGCGGCCCCGCGGACCACGCCGACGCCGGTCGCGGTCGCACCGGTGGCATCCGCACCGGTCGCACCGGTCGTGGTCGGTTCCGCCGGGGATCCGTTGGCCGCGCCCGCCGGGGCTCGGCCGCTGCCCGCGCAGTCGTCGGCACCGCTGTCGGGGGCGGCCCGGGAGGTGCCATCCGTCAGGGACGTCCTGGTGCCGGCCCCGGCCGCCGCCGCGGAGTCGGCCTCCGAGGACCTGGAGCCCGCCGGTTCCGGCGAGTCCCCGATCCTGTCGTACGGGCCGCTCTACGGCGCGTTCGTGCCCATGCCGGTGCTCGACCGGCACCGTATGCGTGTCAAATCCTGACGCCGCCGGCCCGGAGGTAGGCGACCGGGTCGATGTCCGAGCCGAAGCCGGGCCCCGTCCGCACCTCGAAGTGCAGATGCGGGCCCGAGCTGTTCCCCGTCGTCCCCGAGCGCCCCAGGCGCTGGCCGCCGCCCACGGACTGGCCGGACTTCACCGATATCGCCGACAGGTGGGCGTACTGGGTGTAGCGGCCGTCGGCGTGCCGGATCACGACCTCGTAGCCGAAGGAACCGGCCCAGCCCGCGCTGACCACCCGGCCGTCGGCCACCGCCCTCACGGAGGTGCCGGTGGGGACGGGGAAGTCGACGCCGGTGTGGTAGCCCTTCGACCAGGAGGAGCCGGTCGCGTGGTAGGGCGTCCCCATCGCGGCGTCGACCGGGGCGACCATGGTGTGGCCGGTCGAGGCCGGCCGGGCGCTGTCCGAGGACTCCTTCCTCCGGGCCTTCCTCGCCGGTTCCCGCTTCGGCGTCTCGTGCCTGGCCGTCTGGTGCCTCGCGGTCTCGTGCCTCGCCGGCGCACCGCCCGCGGCGGCCTTCGCCCGCAGGTCCAGCCGCTGGCCCGGCAGGATCAGGTCGGGGTCCGTCCCGATGGTCCGGCGGTTGGCCGCGTACAGCCCCTGCCAGCCGCCGCGGACCTGTTCCTGCCCGGCGATGCCGGAGAGGGTGTCGCCACGGACCACCGTGTACATCTCGGCCGTGCCCGCCCGGGACTGGGGCGTGCTGTGCGGCCGTACGTCCTCGACGGAGGTGGCGGCCTTCTTGGCGGTCGCCTGCTTCGCGGTCGTCCTCTCGGCGGCATGCTTCCGCGCTCCCGCGGACCGGCCGGTGCCGCCGTCGGGGTGGATGCCGGGGGTGTCGCCGCCCCGGGTCAGTCCGGCCCGTACCGAGCACACCGGCCAGGCGCCGGGGCCCTGGCCGTCGAGCACCTTCTCCGCCACGGCGATCTGCTGGTCCCTGGTGGCCAGGTCGGCGCGGGCGGCGTACCGCGCGCCGCCGTATGCCTCCCAGGTCGATCTGGTGAACTGCAGGCCGCCGTAGTAACCGTTGCCGGTGTTGATGCTCCAGTTGGCGCTGGACTCGCACGCGGCGACCTTGTTCCAGGTGTCCACGTCGGCCGCGTGGGCGGCTCCGGCACCGATGAGCGGGATCGCCATCCCGGCGCCGCCCGCCGTGACGGTGAGTGAGGCGCGGTTGATCCTGTTCGGCTGATACCGGCGGTGCCGGCCGCGTACGGCCATG
The DNA here is from genome assembly GCF_056435735.1 of Streptomyces sp. NPDC043878. Lineage (NCBI taxonomy): Bacteria > Bacillati > Actinomycetota > Actinomycetes > Kitasatosporales > Streptomycetaceae > Streptomyces > Streptomyces sp. NPDC043878. Next base: position 48,507 of record NZ_JBWKDW010000010.1, on the reverse strand, counting down.
GGAAGCCCCCTCGACTGCGTCAGGAGGGCCAAAAGTAAACGCCCCGAACAGGCCATGACAAGGCGGCAATCAGCCGCCCCGCGAGTCAACTGACCGGGAATCAACCCCGGTTGTGCGACGGCTGAGGCAGGTGGGGCCTTCCGCGCGTATCTGCGTAGGCAACGTACGCACTCTCGAACACCCCGGACGTGCGGCCGGCCTACCGGCAAGCCAGGATGGTCGCAACGGCGATACCGACCATACTGACGAGACCGACAGCCCGACCGGCAGCACGATCCAGGATCCTTAGGAGCCAAACCGTATGAGCACTTCAGCCCAGATCGGCGTCACGGGACTCGCGGTCATGGGCCGCAACCTCGCCCGCAACTTCGCGCGCAACGGCTACGCGGTCGCTCTGCACAACCGGACAGCGGCGCGTACGCACGCCCTGGTGGAGGAGTTCGGGCACGAGGGCGACTTCGTGGCGGCCGAGACCGCCAAGGAGTTCGTGGCGGCCCTCGAGCGCCCCCGCCGCCTGGTGATCATGGTGAAGGCCGGCGAGCCGACCGACGCGGTGATCCAGGAGTTCGCCCCCCTCCTCGAACCCGGCGACATGATCATCGACGGCGGCAACGCGCACTTCGCGGACACCCGGCGCCGGGAGCGCGAACTGCGGGAGCAGGGCATCCACTTCGTCGGCATGGGCGTCTCCGGCGGCGAGGAGGGCGCGCTGCACGGGCCGAGCATCATGCCGGGCGGCCCCCGCGAGTCGTACGACTCGCTCGGCCCCATGCTGGAGAAGATCTCCGCGAAGGCGGCGGACGGCGCCCCCTGTGTGACGCACGTGGGTCCGGACGGCGCCGGGCACTTCGTGAAGATGGTCCACAACGGCATCGAGTACGCCGACATGCAGCTGATCGGCGAGGCGTACCAGCTGCTGCGTGACGTGGCCGGCTACTCGCCCGCGCAGATCGCGGACATCTTCCGCACCTGGAACACGGGCCGGCTCGACTCGTACCTGATCGAGATCACCGCCGAGGTGCTGTCCCACGTGGACGAGGCCACCGGCAAGCCCTTCGTGGACGTGGTGGTGGACCAGGCGGAGCAGAAGGGCACCGGTCGCTGGACCGTGCAGATCGCCCTCGACCTCGGCGTGCCGGTCTCGGGCATCGCGGAGGCGGTGTTCGCCCGCTCGCTGTCCGGACACGCCTCGCTGCGCGAGGCCTCGCGGGAGCTGGCCGGCCCCAGGGCCACGCCGCTCAGCGAGTCGGAGGCCGGCGCGTTCGCCGACCGGGTCGAGCAGGCGCTGTACGCCTCGAAGATCGTGTCCTACACGCAGGGCTTCCACGAGATCGCGGCGGGCAGCGCGGAGTACGACTGGGACATCGACCTGGGCGCGGTCTCCGCGCTGTGGCGCGGCGGCTGCATCATCCGGGCGGCGTTCCTGGACCGCATCCGCGCCGCCTACGGCACCCGCCCGGACCTGCCGAGCCTGCTGTCGGACGACACGTTCGCCCAGGAGATCGGCGCGGCCCAGGACGACTGGCGCGAGGTCCTCGTCGCCGCCACCCGCCAGGGCGTCGCCACCCCGGGCTTCGCCGCCGCCCTCGCCTACTACGACGCCCTGCGCGCCGACCGCCTGCCCGCCGCGCTCACCCAGGGCCAGCGGGACTTCTTCGGTGCGCACACCTACCGGCGCACGGACCGGGACGGCTCGTTCCACACGCTGTGGGGCGGGGACCGCTCGGAGGTGTCGGCATAGGGATCGTCGGGGCTCGGTGGTCTGAGGTCTGACGTCTGGGGTCTGAGGTCTGAGCAGACGACGAAGCGGGGGGGGGGGGGGGGGGGGGGGGGAGAGGTGGGGGGGGGGGGGGGGGGGGGGGGGGGGGGGGGGGGGGGGGGGGGGGGGGGGAAGGGGGGGGGGGGGGGGGGGGGGGGGCGGCCCCCCCCCCCCCGCTTCGTCGTACGGGGCCGGGTGGGGGTGGGCGCTCGCCGCGTGCGGCCGCGCCGGCTCAGGACAGCGGGGGCCCAGGCTCGGGGGCCGGTACCGGTTCCGGGCCCGGCGGGATCGGCGACGGGGACGGCTCGGGCCCCGGGACCGGGCCGGGAGCGGGCGGCGCCGGGTCCGGGGTGGGGATCGGACCGGGGGCCGGCGGCGCCGGATCCGGAGTCGGCGTGGGTCCGGGGGCCGGGGGTGACGGGGCCGGAGCGGGGTCGGGGTACGGCTGCGGGAGGTCGGGGTCCGGGCCCGGCGTGGGTACCGGCCCGGGTCCCGGGGTCGGGCCGGGATGCACGGGGTCGGAATACGGGTTCGTCATGGCGTCCTCCAGCCAGTCGGTCCACAAACGGCTCTGGACTACTCCCCCGCGTACCCGACGACAGGCCCCGCAGTCACCCTCGGGCGTGAAGGCGGGGGCCCAGGTGGGCCTACCGACGTGCGCTCGGCCTCCGGAACAACCCCTGCCTCGGAACGGTTCGGCCTCGCGCGGCCCCCGCGCCAACGGGCCGGCACCGCGCGCGGCCTCGCCTCAGAACCGGCCCGGGTGATCGGCCAGCCACGCCTTCGCCGCGCGCCGCAGTTCCGGGTCGGCTGCCGGAGCCTCCTCCGGATGGCGCTCGGCCCACTTCACGACGTACGGGCACAGCGGGGCGACGACGATCCCCTCGCGCCGCGCGATGCCGTACAGCTCGCGTGCCAGCGAACCGGCGATGCCCTTGCCCTCGTGGGCCGGCTCGACGATCGTGTGGACGGGGACGAGCGCGCGCTCGGGCGCTTCGAGGACGAAGTACTCGACACGGCCGACCACTTCGCCCCCGGCGACCGCCTCCAGGCGGCCCGCCGCCCGGTCGTCGCGGATCTCGATGTCGCTCATGGGCACGCTCCTGGTCCGAAAGCCGTCCGCCGGTCCGTGGGTCCGGCGGGTGGTGGGCGCGCGGCTCAGGCCGGTACGGCCTGCGGGCTGCGCTCCTGGTCCGAGCCCGGCACCGGCTCGGACGGGTCGGCCCCGAGGGCCACGACACGGTTGTCGCGGTCCACGTGCACGACCCGGGGTTCCAGCGCCCGCGCCTCGGCGTCGGTCACCTGAGCGTAACTGATGATGATCACCAGATCGCCTGGGTGCACGAGGTGGGCGGCGGCACCGTTGATGCCGACGACACCCGAGCCCCGCTCGCCCTCGATGACGTACGTCTCCAGGCGGGCCCCGTTGGTGATGTCGACGATGTGCACGAGCTCGCCCGGCAGCAGATCGGCGGCGTCGAGCAGATCGGCGTCGATGGTGACGGACCCGACGTAGTGCAGGTCGGCCTGGGTGACGGTGGCTCGGTGGATCTTGGACTTGAACATGGTGCGCAGCATGGAACGACTCCTGGACCTCGGCTCCCTGCCCGCGTCCGCGGGTCAAGGGCTGTTTCCCGACTTCTTGCGGCCACGGGCGGGGGGAGCGTCCGTTCCTCCCGGGCCGGTGGCCACGACGACGGCAACCAGCGTACGCACCGGCTGTCTCCGGGCTCAGTGAGCTTCGCCACTGCGGGGAGCCGGATTCCGCGTCCGCGTCATCGGGCGGCGGCGGTCCCGGCCGTACCCCTAGAGCAGGTGCGACGGGTCCGACACCCGGCCGGCACCGTCCGCGGCCGCCATGCGCCGTACCGACGGCAGGGGGATGCGGAGTACGACCGGACGGCCGAGCACGAGGTCGCGCGTCGCGGTGTTGGTGTCCCGGCCGCGCAGGGCCTGGGTGAGCCGGTTGTGGATGTCGGCGACGATGCGGAACTCGGCCGTGAACTGGACCAGGACGGACTCCGTCTTGGGCTTGTGCAGCGGCACCGTGCCCGAGGCGTTGCCGGCCACGGCCGAACCGTCCGCGGTCCACGCGCCGTTGGCGACGGCCTCGCTCATGCGGCCGGGGTCGGTCAGCAGCGGGCCGGCGCCGAAGTGGCCGCGGGCACCTCGTCCGTGGTCGGCGCCGGTGTGGAGATCGGTGGCGCCCGCGCGTCCCTGTTCGGGGTCGCTCTGGGCCACCGTCTCGAAGATCGCGGTGTCGCCGCGTCCCAGTACCCGGCCGTCGCGCAGCCGTGCGTGCAGGGAGCAGTCGAGGTCCTGGCCCTCCAGGCCCGAGTGGTGGTTGACGGGCAGCTCGCTGCCGCCCGACACCAGCAGGGGCAGCGCGGCGATCAGCCATTCCGTGGAGACGGCCTCCGACTGCGCGTAGGCGGCGTGGCTCAGTGCCCTGGGGTCGAACCGTGCGCTGCCGCCCGCGTCCCGGACGGTGGCGGCGATGGCCGTACGCAGCTGCTCGGCGCCCCGGAAGCCGTTCACCTGCACCTGCGGAGGCAGTGCCGTGCCACGGGCGCGCCAGGTGCGCAGGTCGGCGGGTGAGGCCGTACGGCGCCGGAGGCTGCGGCCCGCGCCCAAAGCGGAGACCGGCTGGACGCGGGCCAGGGCGCGCACGTCCTTCTCCAGTGCCCGGTACACCAGGCTTGTGCCGGTGATCTCGGCCTTCGCCACCGGCCCGTTTGAGGACAGCAGTTCCAGTGAGGCCGTGACCGGCACCCGCATCCGCACGGACGGGGAGCTGCCGTCGACGATGGTGCGGATGCCGACCTGGGTGCGCGAGGTCTCGCCCGACTTCGTCGCCGCGGTCGACGTGGCCGCGCTGCCGAAGGTGGCGGCGCTGCTGTCGACCGCGCCGCTCTCGGGCTCGCCCGTGCCCGCGAGGCTCGCGCCCACTCCGGTGGCCGTGCCCCGTTCCGTGCTGCCGGCGCGGTCCGTGACGGCCATGGTGGCGAACTCCATGTCCCGGTCGCCGTCGGCGTGTTCGTAGGGCTGGGCGTCGCCGGTCCGCTCGACGCGCAGGACGGCCCGGTAGCGGCTCAGGCGGTTGCGGAAGAGTTCCACGGGCACGCCGCCGTCCATGGCGCCCGCCAGCAGGCCGACGGCACCGTCTCGGTCGAGGACCCGCAGCAGCCGCTGCACGTTGCGGTAGGGGTCGTCCAACTGGCGTTCCGGCAGCAGGGCCTTGGCGAGACCGGCGTCGCGGACCCGACCGCGGAGGTCCCGCAGCAGCGGTACGAGGTCGGGCATGTCCTCGATCAGTCCGAAGCCCAGCGGCAGGTCCCGGGCCAGGGCGGGCGGCAGCCCGGGCCCCGCGGGGAGGGCCGGTCCCGTCTCGCCGGTGCCGTCCGTATCGGCCTGACGGTCGCCGCCGGCACGCTCCGGTCCGGCCGTCGTACCGTCCGTCCCGGCCTGACGGTCACCACCGGCGCGCTCCGGTCCGGCCGTCCTACCGTCCGTCCCGGCCTGACGGTCACCACCGGCGCGCTCCGGTCCGGCCGTCCTACCGTCCATCCCGGCCTGACGGTCACCACCGGCGCGCTCCGGTCCGGCCGTCCTACCGTCCATCCCGGCCTGACGGTCACCACCGGCACGCTCCGGTCCGGCCGTCCTACCGTTCGTCCCGGCGGCACGCTCCGTGTCCGGTTGGCGGGACGGCGTGTCCGTGGTGGCCTCGGGCCGGGCGGGGGTCTCGGCGCCCGGTGCTCGCAGTCCCGCCGCGGCGAGCTGGTCCTCGCTGAGCCACAGGCCGACCGCGCCCGGTACGGTCTGCTCCGCGGCGGCGACCCCGGTGCCGCCGAGTCCGGACGACACCTCCGCCGCCATGCGCACCAGCAGGTCGCACTGCACGAGATACAGGGCGCGGCCGCGCGGGAGCACGGAGTTGCGTTCCACGGTGCCCGTCGTGGACATGCCCTTGGCGGTACGGCGATGCGTGCCGCGGCTTCCCGACACGCCTTCGCCCAGTTGCCAGTGGTCGCCCTTCTCGCGGCCCGCCAGGCCGTAGCTGAGGGTGTGGGAGGTGGCGCGCGACGTCTGGCCGGCCGCCTGGTGTCCGCCGAGGGCCATGTTCTCCGTGCCGGGCCCCTTGGCGGTGGTGACGATCCGGGGGCGGGTGAGGGCGAAACGGGTGCCGACGGCGCCGGTCAACGCCGTGAGCCTGCGCGGGTGATGGAGGTTGTCGACGACCCAGCCGGTCCCCACGGCCTGCCGCAGCGCGGCCGTGACGGACCGTGGGCTGAGCCGGTCCTCGATGGCCTGCCGGGGGGCGAGGCCCTCCGTCGCGAGGGCGTTGTCCGCCTGGCCGGGCGCGTTGCGCACCGCGGCCTGGGACAGCAGTCTGTACGCCAGGGCACGCACGGCCAGCGCGTCCCCGACGGTCTCCACGAACGACCAGTCCCGCACCTGCGGGCCGCTCGCGGGCGGGGCCTGGCCGGTCAGCGCGCCGATGCCGGCGACGTCGACGGACTTCGGCAGCCGGCGGGTCGCGGCGGCCCTGGCACGCAGTCGCCCGCCCTCCGCGGTGCCCACCGTGAATCCCGTGGGCGTGGTCAGGCGGACGTCCTGGGCTGCCAGGTGCAGCGGGTCGCCCTCAGCCGCCCCGGCCGACGAGGCGATCACCTCGACCTCGGGCTCGTGCCGGCCCGGCCGGCCGGGGGTGAGGGAGCGCATCGCCTTGCGTTCCCGGGTGACCATGGTCACCGCGACCCCGAGGCTCAGCTGCGCACCGAACGAACTGCGTTCCGGCTGACCGCTGTTGAGGGAGTCGCCGCGGACGGCCGGACCGGCCTGGCCGGAGCGCCCGGAGTGCAGGGCACTCTCGGCGCTCAGGCCGCCGGACAGTTTCCCGGGCACGAGTTGCAGCTGCAGGTTGACGCGGGTGCCGATGTCACGCGAACTGGCCTGTCCCGTCTGCGAACCGCTGCCCACGCCGGAGCTGCTGCGCACCAGCCAGTCGTCGGTCTCGCCCAGATGACCGACCGGGCCGAGGCGTCCCGTCACCAGGACCTGGACGTCGTGGGCGTGGCCCACCGTCTTGCGGCGCAGCCTCACCGGGATGCCGGTCGACAACAACTGGTCCTTGTTGGCACGGATGTTGGTCTGGGACAGCAGTGCGACCAGGTTCCGGTAGTTCGTCCGCCGCTGTTCGCCGTCCTCCGGGGACGGCTTGGCCGGTGACCGCCCGTCGGTGGGCGCGGGGCGCTGTCCTGCCGGTGCGGGGCCGGTGAACTCGGCGGGCAGGTAACCGGCGAGCCGCGGGGTGGAGGCGAACAGCCGCTCCACGGCGGCGATCAGCGGCGCGGAGTCGAACCTGCCGAGGGCCACGCTGGAGCCCATACCGCCGAACGGCAGTTCCCGCGCGGGCAGTCGTCCGCCGTCCTTGTCCACGGTCTTGACCAGGTCGCCGGCCGTGACGCCGTCGGGCAGCGGCAGTCCGAGCGATCGCGCCTCCTCAGCCCGCAGGCTCACCATGACGTCGATGTCGTGGACGGCGGTCCGGGCGCGCCGGCCGCCGGGCGCCGTGACCGCGTCGCCTGTGCCCTCGGCCGTCAGCCGGACACTGCTGCGGTACAGGACCTTCTCACCGCGTACCTCGGCACCCTGCCGGGTGGAGGCCGCATGGTCGGCCTTCACCGTGCGGGAGCGGGCCGCCCCGGGCAGGGTCACCTGTGACAGGCGCAGGACCGGGCCGAGTTCGGGGACTCCGAGGGCCAGCGCCGGCCCCGCGCCCAGCCGGAGGCTGCCGCCCTCGCGGGAACTGTCGGACACGGTGTGCGCGGTCTGCTGGTGGGTGCGCAGCTGGGTTCTGCCGATGCTCCAGGCGGGCGCCATGGACAGGATGTCGGCCCGCATCCGGTAGGCGCCCTTGACGGTGCCGTCCAGGGAGGTGAGGTCCTCGCCCATGACCCACCCGGCCAGCAGGCGGGGCAGGTCCTCCGTGACGGTCGCAGCCGAGGTGGCCTCGTACAGGTGCGGGCGGCCGGGCGCGCCGAGGTCGGTGAGCCGGGGGTGGAGCACCGAGGCGACGGTGTCGAACAGGCCGCCGCCCCCGCCGTGCGGGGCGCCCGTGTCGGTGACGGCCAGCGGGGCCAGTGAGTCGGCGAGGGCGACCTCGCGGGCCGTGTCGGGCGTCAGGGGTGCCGCGTGGTCCGGCGTGCCGGTGCCGGCGGGGACGAGGTGTTCGCGTGGGACGCGCTGGGTGAGGGTGCCCGGCGCGCTCGCCGTGTGCGCGACACTGCGGGCGCTCTCGCCGCGGGTGACCCGCACCTGGTACCGCACGTGCCGCAGGACCTCGACCGAGCCGCCGTCACTGCGCAGCGTCCGGGGTTCCGACACGGTCTTCGACGTGTGCGTGTCCGTGGCGGAGGTGAGGCCGGCGTCGCCGGCGAAGGCCGCGCCGGCCCAGACGCCCGGGTGGACGGGCGCGACGACCGCGCCGGAGCCGCGCAGGCCCACACGACTGGTACGGCTGGTGCCGCTGTTGCCGCTGCCCGCGGAGTTGCGCAGGCTGTCGACCTTGATGTCGGCGCCCTCGGTCTCCGCCTCCCGCGCGGCGGTGTCCAGGCCCGCGGCACGCGCGTCGCTCACCGTCTTCGGGGCCGCGGCCGACAGGAAGGTGCCCGGAGCGTCGTCCCGGTCGCGGGTGACCGAGACCGTGACGTCGAAGTGGCCGCGCCCGGTCTTCACGGCGAAGGAGCGGCCCCGCCCGAAGAACGACTCCGGCCGCCGGGTCAGTTCGCCGCGGATCCGGTCGGCCTCCTCGGCGGGCCCGGCGATCCGGGTCACCTCCGCGTGCACGAACTCGTGCCCGGTCAGGGCGTGGGTGAAGGACAGCCCGCCGGCCTGGAGGTTCATCAGGTACGGCGGCAGGACGACGTCGAACTCCGCGGACTCGTCGACCGTGGCGAGGGAGGGGGCCTGCCGCCGGGCACTCGGCGGGGGAAGCCGGCCGGGCAGCGAACCGCGCGGCGCGGGAGGCCGGCCGGGCAGCGGGCCTCGGCTCATCATCCGGGTGGCGGCGGCGTTCCCCGCGGCGTGCTGCAGCGCCAACAGGGTCTGCGGGTCGGGCCGTTCGCCGGCCGGGAGCGGAACCGTGATCGCCGGGGGCCTGGCAGGGGGACTACCGGGGTTGCGGACCGTCTCGCCCGCCTCCTGCTGCTGTGCGCGCACGCCTCTACCCCTGTGGTCGGCATCAGGCCAGGTGGTGGCGTGCGGGCGCCCGGGCGGACCGGCCGCCCGGAGGAAAGCATAGGGCGGACACCGTATGGCTGTTCACTGAATACCAGATGAACTCGATCTCGGGGAAGGGAAGTTGCGCGACATCGGCGGCGCCGGAGCCGGATCGGGTCGGCCGGCGCCGCCCGGCCTCATCCGTTCCGGTCCCCGGCGGGGAAGGAGGGGGCGGGTCCCCCTCCCGTGCGCTCCCCGCCGAGGCGGGACGGGGGCTCTGCCGCGTGCCGGTCCGAGGCCGGTGGACCGTCGGTCTCCAGGGCGGCCCGCATGGTCCGCAGCCTCCGGTTCTGGAGGTTGCCGTTGGCGACGGACCAGCCCAGCAACGCCACGGTGAACAGGCTCATGCCGACGGTCTGCCGTACGCCCGAGGTCAGCGCGACCGACACGGTGACCGAGCAGAAGAGGACGGTGAGCACGACCAGGGCGCCGACACGGTGCCGCGTGCGGTGCAGCCGCTGTTCGACCAGCTCGCGCATCCGCTCCCGCTCCGCCGGCTCCGACGGTACCTCCCCCGCGCGCAGGGCCCGGTCCAGCGTCACGAGCTCGCCCGCCGAACCGCCCGCCGCCCGCTTCTCCCGCCGCCGTACGGCCATCACCACCGCGATGCCCCCGACGGAGGTGAGCGCGGTGCGCACCAGGACGGACAGCGCCGACGGGCCGGGGAAGATCAGCATGATCAGGGCGCAGGCGGCCAGCACGGAGAGCGTGAACTGCGCCCACAGGTGCCGGCCCAGGAAGACGTTGACGCGTTCCAGGCCCCGCCCCCGCCTCACAGGCTCGTCCGGCGCCGGGCGGCCCACAGGCGCACCGCCAGAACCACTGCCAGCAGCACCCAGGCCACGGCGCAGTAGGCCCAGGCCGTCACGCCGCGGACGACGCCGACGGAACTCCAGAGCGCCCAGAGGACCAGCAGCACGCACAGCGCCGTCCACGCGATGTCGAGGATGCGGCCGCGCAACTGGGCTCGTTGCCGGGTGCCGGGCTCGAGATCGCCGAGTTCCGATCCACGCGATGTGTCTCGTATCGACACGGAGGACTCCTTCCGTCACTGGGGCAGGGCCTCCCGCTTACCCCGACGAAGGACGAGGAAGACCCGCATGTCCCGTACGGGAAGCGGACGTTGGCCGTCCGCGGGGCGTCCCCTGCCGCGTCGACGCGTCCGCCCGCGCGGGGCGGCCCGGTCCGGCCGCCGTCCCACGACCGGGACGGCCCGCCGGGTGACGGCTCCGCGCCGACCGTTCACCCCGCCCGATCGTTCGCCCCACCCCGCCCGGCCGTCCGCCCCGCCCCCGCCGGCCGCTCCGTCCGGGCCTCAGCCGGCCGGGGCGGCGGCGTCCGCCGTGCCGCTCGGCACGGAGCCCGGCGCGAGGCCCGGCACGACCGCCTGGGCCGCCTCCACCGCGGCGATCTCCGTCACCTCGTCCCGGCGCTGTTCGAACTGGGTGCGGTACAGCTCGGCGTAGCGGCCGTCCACCGCGAGGAGTTCCCCGTGGGTGCCGCGTTCCACGATCCGGCCGTCCTCCACCACCAGGATCAGGTCGGCCGTGCGGACGGTGGACAGCCGGTGGGCGATGACGACCGCCGTCCGGCCCTCCAGCGCCTCGGCGAGCGCCTCCTGGACGGCGGCCTCGGAGGTGTTGTCGAGGTGGGCGGTGGCCTCGTCGAGGATGACGACGCGCTGGCGGGCCAGCAGCAGCCGGGCGATGGTCATGCGCTGCCGCTCGCCGCCGGAGAGCCGGTATCCGCGCTCGCCGACCACCGTGTCGAGGCCGTCGGGCAGCGACCGTACGAGATCGTCGAGGCGGGAGCGGCGCAGGGCGTCCCACAGCTCGTCCTCGGTGGCCTCGGGGCGGGCCAGCAGGAGGTTGGCGCGGACCGAGTCGTGGAACAGGTGCCCGTCCTGGGTGACCATGCCGAGGGTGCCGCGCAGCGAGGCCGCGGTCAGGTCGCGGACGTCGACGCCGCCCACGCGGACGGCGCCCGCGTCGACGTCGTAGAGGCGCGGCAGGAGTTGCGCGATCGTCGACTTGCCCGCGCCGGAGGAGCCGACCAGGGCGACGGTCCGGCCGGGTTCGGCGCGGAAGGAGACGCCGTGCAGGACCTCGCTGCCGCCGCGGGTGTCGAGGGACGCCACCTCCTCCAGGGAGGCGAGGGAGACCTTGTCGGCGGACGGGTAGGCGAAGCGGACGTCGTCGAACTCGACGGCGACCGGCCCCTCGGGGACCGGGCGCGCGTCCGGCCGGTCCTCGATCAGCGGTTTCAGGTCGAGCACCTCGAAGACCCGCTCGAAGCTGACGAGGGCGCTCATCACCTCGACGCGGGCGCCCGCCAGCGCGGTGAGCGGCGCGTACATGCGGGTCAGCAGCAGCGCGAGGGAGACGACGGCGCCCGGTTCCAGGCTGCCGCGCAGCGCGAACCAGCCGCCGAGGCCGTAGACGAGGGCCAGGGCGAGGGCGGAGACCAGGGTCAGGGAGGTGATGAACACGGACTGGGCGGTCGCCGTACGGACGCCGATGTCCCGGACCCGGCGGGCGCGGGCGGCGAACTCCTCGGACTCCTCCTCGGGTCGGCCGAAGAGCTTGACGAGGGTGGCGCCGGGCGCCGAGAAGCGCTCGGTCATGCGGGTGCCCATCGACGCGTTGAGCGCGGCGGCCTCCCGCTGCATGCGGGCCATCCGGCTGCCCATGCGCCGGGCCGGCACCACGAACACCGGGAGCAGGACGAGCGCGAGCAGGGTGATCTGCCAGGACAGCGTGAGCATCACGGCGACCGTGAGCACCAGCGTGACCAGGTTGCTGACCACTCCGGACAGGGTGTTGCTGAACGCGCGCTGGGCGCCGATGACGTCGTTGTTGAGTCGGGAGACGAGCGCTCCCGTACGGGTACGTGTGAAGAACGCGACCGGCATGCGCTGCACATGATCGAACACAGCTGTGCGCAGATCGACGATGAGTCCCTCGCCGAGCGTCGACGACAGCCGCCGGCCGAGGATGCCCAGCGCCGCCTCCGCGACCGCGATGAGCGCGATGAGCAGGGCGAGGCGTACGACGGTGCTCTCGTCGCCGCCGGACACGATCGCGTCCACGACTCGCCCGGCCAGCACCGGGGTGGCGACAGCCAGGAGCGCGGTCACGACCCCGAGCAGGACGAACTGGACGATGCGGACGCGGTGCGGACGGGCGAACGCGCCGATGCGGCGCAGCGTGGCGCGGGCGAAGGGGCGGCGTTCCTGCTCGGCGTTCATGACACTGTGCAGCTGTGTCCAGGCTGTGGTCTCCATGCTCATGAAAGAGAACCTAAGACCTCAAGCAATGTCGAGGTCAACGTTTCGCGGCATCCGCCCCTCCGGCCCGGCTCCGCGTCCCCCTGTCCGGCCCGCCCTGCGTCCCCAGCGCGAAGGACCCGATGACCGTACGTAATGCTCTGTCTCCGCTTCCGCAACCCGCAGTTGGCGCGGCGCGGAAACCCTCTCCCCCTGTGACCGCGCTTCAGCTCCCCGGGCTTCCCCGGCTGCCGGACAAACGCCTCCCCCGGCGCGTCCCGGTCCGCCAGATCCTGTGTCTGGTCCCGCTCCTGCTCGTCACCGTCGTCGCCGTGCGGCACCGGTCGGTCCTCGCCGAGGGCTTCGGTCATCTGCGCACGGCCCAGTGGCCCTGGCTGCTCGCCGCGGTCGGGGCGACCTGCCTCACCTGGGTCGCCGCCGCCTTCACCCGGCAGGGCGCCGTCGTCGAGCGGCTGCCCCGGCGGCGGCTGCTGGCCACGCAGTTCGCGGCGGGCGCCGCCAACCACCTGCTGCCGACCGGGCTCGGCGCGAGCGCGGTCAACCTGCGGTTCATGACCGTGTGCGGGGTTCCGCTCGCCCGCTCCTCCGCCGCCCTCGCCCTCTACCTGCTGGCGGAGACGGTCACCCGGCTCGGCCTGCTGGCCGGGCTGCTCATCGCGTTCCCCGACGCGCTGCGGCCCGGCTCCCTGCTGCCGCACGGCGCGGCCGGCCCGCTGCTCCTGGGCGCCGTCGCGGTGCTGGTCGTGGCGGCGGGCGTGCTCACCTTCGTACGACGGCTGCGTACCGTCGTGTGCTCCTTCCTGCGCACCGCGCTGGGCGAGGCCCGCTCGGTGCACGCCCGTCCCGCCCGGGCGCTCGCCCTGTGGGGCGGTTCACTGGCCTTCCCCGCGCTCCAGGCGTCGGGCCTGGCCGCGGTGGGGCTGGCGCTGGGACTGCCGGTGCCGCCCGTGCACGTGGCGCTCGCCTATCTCGCGGCGACGGTCGCCGTCGCGCTGGTGCCCACGCCCGGCGGTATCGGCTCGGTCGAGGCGGCGCTGATCATCGCGCTGGTCGCGGCGGGCGGTCCGGTGGCCGTCGCCACGGCCGTGGTGCTGGCCTACCGGATCATCACGGTCTGGCTGCCGCTGCTGCCGGGCGCGCTGACGCTCGGCGCGCTGCTGCGTCTGAAGGTCATCTGAGCGGCCGGCGAGCGCAGCCGTCGCCGGACACGCCGTGGCGGGGGGCCTGGAGCCGACGCTCCGGTGCGATCTGCGGGTGGCCGGGGAGGACGTGGTCTTCGGGGTGTTCTGCCGTCGCCGGGGTGTGCCGCTCATCGACGGCGGTACGGTACGTCCGCCCCGGCTGGTCGGCACGGGCCGCGCGCTGGACATGATCCTCGCCGGGCGCCCGGTGCCGGCCCGTGAGGCGCGGGAGACGGGCCTCGCCCACCGGGTCGTCGCCAACGGCACCGTCCGCGCCGCCGCCGAGGAACCGGCCGCCTCCATCGCCCGCTTCCCGCAGGGCTGTCCGCGCGGCGACCGCGCCTCCGTCCTCGACCCGGAGGGACTGGACGAACCGGCGGCGATGCGCGGTGAACTCCGTCACGGCCTGGGCGTGTCGGCCGAGGGCCTGGAGGGCGCGGCCCGGTTCGCCTCGGGCGCTGGACGGCACGGAACCTCCGGGGATGCCTGAGGCGCGGGACGGCACGGAACCTCCGGGGACGCCTGAGGCGCGGGGCGCGGCCGGCTCCCGGCATCGTGACCGAAACGCGTCGCGGGGCATCGGGCCTGGTAGGAACCCCCGTACGGGATACGGCAGGATGAGCGGTCGCGCCGGGCCCGCGCCCGTGCGGACCGGCGCAGCACGCACATCCCGTGAACGAGCAGGTGGCAACGTGACGAGTCCTCACATCCGGTCGTCGGCGGCAGTGTTCGCCGCAGTCCTTCTCCCCGGAGGTGTCCGGTGAAGCGCGCGCTCACCGTCGACGACCTGGTCATCGCCGGCATCGCGCTCGCGGCGGGCCTGCTCGCGGCGTTCGCTCTGCGACTGCTGCTGCGCTGGCTGGGCAAGCACGCCGACCGTACGCGCTGGGGCGGTGACGACGTCATCGTGGACGCGCTGCGGACCGTGGTGCCGTGGGCCGCGTTCGTGGCCGGCGCGGCCTCCGCCGGGGCGGCCCTGCCGCTGACGAAGACGGTGCAGAACCACGTCAACCAGTCCCTGACCGTGGTGCTGATCTTCGTGGTGACGCTGACGTCGGCCCGGGTGATCGCCGGCCTGGTGCGCTCGGTCACCCAGTCGCGTTCGGGCGTCGCGGCGTCGGCCACGATCTTCGTCAACATCACCCGGGTCCTGGTGCTGGCCATCGGCTTCCTGGTGGTGCTGCAGACGCTGGGCGTGTCCATAGCGCCGATGCTCACCGCCCTCGGCGTGGGTGGTCTGGCGGTCGCCCTCGCCCTCCAGGACACCCTCGCGAACCTCTTCGCGGGCATCCACATCCTCGCCTCCCGGACCGTCCAGCCCGGCGACTACATCCGGCTGAGCAGCGGCGAGGAGGGCTATGTCGAGGACATCAACTGGCGGCAGACGACCGTCCGCGCGCTGTCGAACAACCTGATCGTGATCCCCAACGGGGAGCTCGCCAAGACCAACATGACCAACTTCATGCGCCCCGAGCAGCGGCTGACGATCCTGGTCCAGGCCGGCGTGGCCTACGACAGCGACCTGGAGCACGTGGAACGGGTGACGACCGAGGTGGTCGCCGAGGTGATGACGGAGATCAGCGGGGCCGTTCCGGAGCACGAGCCAGCCGTCCGCTTCCACACCTTCGGCGACTCCCGGATCGGCTTCACGGTGATCCTGGGCGTCGGCGAGTTCAGCGACCAGTACCGGATCAAGCACGAGTTCATCAAGCGCCTGCACCGGCGCTACCGCGAGGAGGGCATCCGTATCCCGGCGCCCACCCGGACGGTGGCCCTCCAGCAGGGCTCGGCCGTCATCCCGCAGCAGCGCGGCACCGAGAACGAACCGGGCGAAGCGGCCTCCGCCCGGCTCGACCGCTAGGCCCCGACCCAGAGCGTCGCCGACGCGTCGTGGTAGTGGCCGCCCGCCCGGTTGTGCGGGGTGGCCAGGGAGGAGACCACCGGGGTGAGCGTCCAGTCCGGGTGTCCGGGCATCCGCGGTGTCGTCGTGCCGTACAGCCACTCGCGCAGGAAGCCCGACTGGTCTTGGCCGGAGACCTCGCAGGCGACGGCGATGTAGTCGTCCGTCGACGCCGCGCCGCCCCGGTGGCGCTCCAGGAAGGCCCGTTCGATCGCGTGGAAGACGTCCTCGCCGACGGCCTCCCGCAGGGCGTAGAGGACCAGGACGCCGCCCAGGTAGCGCTGGTTGTCGAAGAGGTTCTCCGCGTTCGGGGCGGCGACCGGCCCCGAGTCGTGCCGCCACTGGTCGCCGCGGGCGTAGGTGTCCTTCATCCGGGCTTCCATGGTGGTCAGGCCGAGGGAGTCGGCCCAGCCGCGTTCGTAGCGGTACAGCAGCCCGTAGAAGTCGGCGTGGCCCTCGTTGATCCACAGGTCGGCCCAGGTGGCGGGGCTGACGCTGTTGCCGAAGTAGGAGTGGACCAGCTCGTGCATCATGTGCGAGCCGATCTTCCTCTCCTCCTGGAGCAGGAAGTTCGGCTTGTACAGGGTGAGGGTCTGGGTCTCCAGGCCGGTGAAGTCGAAGGCGTTGGGGTCGTCGGAGTTGCAGGGCAGCAGTCCGTACGTCTCGAACGGGTAGGCCCCGAGCCGCGCCTCCAGCCACTCCACCTGTCCGGGGGTCAGGGCCAGGGCCGGCTCCAGGGCCTCGGCGCGCGCGGCCGGCACGACGTCCCGCAGCGGCAGGCCGTGCGGGCCCTGCCGGTCCTTGACCACGTAGTCGCCGACCGTGATCTGCACCAGTTCGGTGGCGAGGGGCGAGCGGGAGCGGTACGTGTACGCGGTCCGGCCGTCGTCGAGGTGCTCGGTGCACACGAGCAGGCCGTTCGCGACGCCGCGCAGCCCGGCCGGGACGGTGACGCGGAAGGTGAAGTCCGCCTTGTCCCGCGGGTGGTCGTTGCACGGGAAGACGGTGTGCGCCGAGTTGGGCTGGCCGGCCACCGCGAAGCCGTCGGGCGTGGGGACCCAGCCGGTGTGCGTGAGCGCGCGGCGCGGGTCGGCGCCGTACGCCACCCGGACGGTGACGCGGGTGCCGTCCGGCAGGGGCCGGCCGGGCGTGATCCGCAGCTTTTCGTCCGCCTGCTCGAACGCGGCGGGCCGGCCGCCGACGGTCACGGAGTGTATGTCCAGGCCGAGGGCGTCGAGGGAGAAGCGGGTGAGGGGCTGCGTGGTGTGCAGGTCCAGGGTCGCGGTGGCCTCGACGAGGCCGGTCGTCGCGTCGTAGGCGACGTCGAGGTGGTAGGCGCGGACGCGGTATCCGTCGTTGCCCAGCGCCGGGAAGACGGGGTCGCCGAGGGTCTCGGACCCGGGCGTCCCCTTCCCGCCTCCCGTCCGCTCCGGCGCCGCCTGGGCGGAGTGTCCCCCGGTCAGGGCCAGGGCGGTGCCGATCAGGGCGGTCGCCGGGGCCGTCACTCTGGTGCGATATCTCATGGTCCGCTTTCGCTCGGACGGCCGGATGGTCGGGCCCGGCCGTCGGTCGGGATGGGCGATCTACCTACTTGACCGCGGGTTGGGGCCGTCCGGTTGCCCCGGCGGGCGCACGGCGTGTCCGGAAGTGGACGCGGACCGCTGTCGAACCCGACCCGGTCACGAGATATCTTGATGTCGAGCAATGTTGCAGACGTGGAGCGGAGCACCCGGTGACTGACTCGACCATCATTTACACGCACACTGACGAGGCCCCGGCCCTGGCGACGTATTCCTTCCTGCCGGTGGTCGAGGCATACGCCTCCCAGGCGGGTGTCGCCGTGGAAACCCGCGACATCTCGCTGGCCGGGCGCATCATCGCCGTGTTCCCGGAGTACCTGACCGAGGACCAGCGGATCCCCGACGCACTGGCGGAGCTGGGCGAACTCGCCAAGACGCCCGAGGCGAACATCATCAAGCTGCCCAACGTCTCGGCGTCGATCCCGCAGCTCAAGGCCGCGGTCGCCGAGCTCAAGGGCCAGGGGTACGCGCTGCCGGACTACCCGGACGACCCCAGGAGCGACGAGGAGCGCGAGATCCGCGCCCGCTACGACAAGATCAAGGGTTCCGCCGTGAACCCGGTCCTGCGTGAGGGCAACTCCGACCGCCGCGCCCCCGCCTCGGTCAAGAACTACGCCAAGACCAACCCGCACCGCATGGGCGCCTGGACCTCCGAGTCCCGGACCAACGTGGCGACCATGGGCGAGAACGACTTCCGCTCCACCGAGAAGTCCGCGGTGATCAGCGAGAACGGCACCCTGCGTATCGAGCTCGTGGGCGACGACGGCACCACCACGGTGCTGCGCGAGTCCGTACCGGTCCTCGCCGACGAGGTCGTCGACGCGTCCGTGCTGCGCGTGGCCGCGCTGCGCGAGTTCCTCACCGAGCAGGTCGCCCGGGCCAAGGCCGAGGGCGTGCTGTTCTCCGTGCACCTCAAGGCCACGATGATGAAGGTCTCCGACCCGATCATCTTCGGTCACGTGCTGCGCGCCTTCTTCCCGCGGACGTTCGCGCGGTACGGCGAGACGCTCGCCGCGGCCGGCCTGACGCCCAACGACGGACTGGGCGGCATCTACAAGGGCCTGGAGGGCCTGCCCGAGGGCGCCGAGATCAAGGCGTCCTTCGACGCCGAGCTCGCCGAGGGCCCGGAGCTGGCGATGGTCGACTCCGACAAGGGCATCACCAACCTGCACGTGCCGTCGGACGTCATCGTCGACGCCTCGATGCCGGCCATGATCCGCACCTCCGGCCACATGTGGGGCCCCGACGGCCAGGAGGCCGACACCCTCGCGGTCCTCCCGGACTCCAGCTACTCGGGCGTCTACCAGGCCGTGATCGACGACTGCCGCGCCCACGGCGCCTACGACCCGTCGACCATGGGCTCGGTTCCCAACGTCGGTCTGATGGCGCAGAAGGCCGAGGAGTACGGCAGCCACGACAAGACCTTCGAGATCCCGACCACCGGCACGGTCCGCCTCGTCGACCAGGCCGGCAACGTCGTGATCGAGCAGACCGTCTCGGCCGGTGACATCTTCCGCGCCTGCCAGACCAAGGACGCCCCGATCCGGGACTGGGTCAAGCTGGCCGTCACCCGCGCCCGCGCCACCGGCAACCCGGCGGTGTTCTGGCTGGACGAGACCCGCGCCCACGACGCCAACCTGATCGCCAAGGTCCACACGTACCTGGCGGAGCACGACACCGAGGGCCTGGACATCCGGATCCTGAACCCGGTCGAGGCCACGAAGCTGTCGGTGGAGCGCATCCGCCGCGGCGAGGACACCATCTCGGTCACCGGCAACGTGCTGCGCGACTACCTCACCGACCTCTTCCCGATCCTGGAGCTGGGCACCAGCGCCAAGATGCTGTCGGTCGTCCCGCTGATGGCGGGCGGCGGCCTGTTCGAGACGGGCGCCGGCGGCTCCGCCCCGAAGCACGTCCAGCAGCTGGTCCGGGAGAACTACCTGCGCTGGGACTCCCTCGGCGAGTTCTTCGCCCTCGTGCCGTCCCTGGAGCAGTACGCGAAGACCACCGGCAACACCCGCGCCCAGGTCCTCGCCGACACCCTGGACCGCGCCACGGCGACCTTCCTCACCGAGGACAAGTCCCCGACCCGGCGCGTCGGCGGCATCGACAACCGCGGCAGCCACTTCTTCCTGTCCCTGTACTGGGCGCAGGAGCTGGCCCGGCAGACCGAGGACGCGGACCTGGCGAAGGTCTTCGCCCCGTTCGCCGAGACGCTCGCCGCGAACGAGGAGAAGATCGTCGGCGAGCTGAACGCCGTCCAGGGCGAGCCGGCCGACATCGGCGGCTACTACCGGCCCGACCCGGCCAAGGCCGCCGCGGTGATGCGTCCGTCGGCCACCTGGAACGAGACGCTGGCGTCGCTGAGCTGACCCACCCCCGACGGGCCACCGCCCGTCGGCACTCCGCCCCGGCCCGGGTCATCTCCCGGCCGGGGCGGCCGTGTTCACGGATCCGGGCGGGCCCGACCGTTCGGCGAGGTGGCACCCTGATCCCGCCGCACACCACCCACCAACGCACCCGGAGCAGCCGTGTCCTTCGCCGCATCGCCGTTCGCGTTCCTGCCGGGCGCGGACACCTCCCCGGTGATCCTCCATGTGCCGCACTCCGCGCGGGAGATACCGCCGGCCGTGCGCGCGGGCATCACGTTGGACGACACGGCGCTGGAGCGGGAACTCGACCACATCACCGACGCGCACACCGCGCGGCTCGCCGAGGAGGCGGCGCGGCTGTCCGCCGTCACGCCGTGGCGGTTCGTCAACCGGCTGTCCCGGCTGGTCGTCGACCCCGAGCGCTTCCCCGACGAGCGGGAGGAGATGCTGTCGGTGGGCATGGGCGCGGTGTACACCCGGACCACCCACCGGGAGGTGCTGCGGCCCGCGGACACCGACCCCGAGCCGCTCGTCGCGCGCTACTTCCGGCCGTACGCCCGGGCGATGACCGACGCCGTGGCGGACCGGCTGGCCGCCACGGGCCGGGCCGTGATCGTGGACGTGCACTCCTACCCCACCGACCCGCTGCCGTACGAACTGCACGGCACGGGCCCGCGGCCGCCCGTCTGCCTGGGCACCGACCCGTCCCACACCCCGCCCGAGCTGCTCGACGCCGCCCGGCGGGCGTTCGCGGGGCTCGGCGGGACCGGGACCGACAGCCCGTTCGGCGGCGCCTACGTACCCCTCCGGTTCCACGGCACCGAGCCGCGCGTCACGGCCCTGATGGTGGAGATCCGCCGGGACACCTACATGACGGAGCCGGGCGGTCCCGCCGGACCCGGGCTGTCCCGGCTCGCGGCGGCGCTGGCGGACCTGGTGGACGCGGTGACGGGGTGACCCGCCGACGGGCTCAGGCCCGCAGCCACTCGGTGACCACCACCTGGCCGTCGGTCCGCAGCCGCAGGGCGAACGGGCCGGCGGGGGTCACCCCGGACACGAAGCGGCCCAGGTCGTCCGCGTCCAGCGGTGCGGCCGACCGCAAGCCGGTGAGCACCTCGATCCGGGCCGGCCGCGGGGGCATCACCTGCCCCATCAGGCCCTGCGCGCTCACCTCCACGTCCACGGTCACGTCCCCCGAGTGGAAGGTCAGCATCCGCGGCGCGTCCGTGGCCCCCCGCACGGGGATGCCGTCGACGATCGAGTCGAAGGTCAGCTCCGCGATCCGCGCGTCGAGGTCGTGCAGCGCGTAGGCGTCCACCGCGACCCGGCGCAGCTCGGCCGGCACCGGATCGATGACGGCGGCGGCCCGGCGCAGCTCCTCCTCCAACAGGTCGGCGTCGAACTCCGCGTCGTCGTAGCCTTGTTCGCCGAGGTTCTCGTCGTCCGGGTCGTCCATGCCGTTCACGTCGTCCGTTCCGTTCGAGCCGTTCATGACCTCACATCGCCTCCCGTGCGTCGAGCCGGGCCCGCAGGCGGCGCAGACAGCGCTGGCGCAGCGGACCGATGCTGCCGACGGCGATGCCCAGAGCCGCGGACACCTCCTGGTAGCTGGGCGGCGGGGAGGCCATCAGGATGCGCAGCAACTGGCGGCAGCGCTCGCCGAGTTCCCCGAACTCCTGCCAGAGGTGCCGGATCCGCTCGGTCTCGACGGCGGCCTCCTCGGAGTCGATGAGGAACTCCTCGGGCGTACGGTCCTCGCTGACCCGGTCGAGCAGGTGGGGATCGTCCGTAGGGGTCAGCCGCCGCAGGCTCTTGAGCACCTTCAGGCACTCGTGGCGGGCGGTGCTCGCCAGCCACGACCCGGCCTTCTGCGGTTCGCGGATGCGCCCCAGGTGCTGGGCGAAGCGGAACCACACGGTCTGGTAGACCTCGTGGCCGTCGGCGTCGGAGAGCCGGTGTGCGCGCACCACCGACCACACCAGCGGGCTGAGCCCCTCCACCAGCGCTTTCCAGGCCGCCGCGTCGCCGTCGACGGCGGACTGGACGAGCACGCCGACATCTGCACGGTCCACGGCCCCACCCCTCGTGTACGGCCAGTCATCGTACGCCGCGGAGGGGGCGGCTTTGACCCTCATGATCCGGGAGCCAGCGTCACGACGGGGACCGGGCGCCAGGTGGGCGGACGCAGTGCCGGGACGTGCGCCCCGCGCACCTCGGCGAACTCGGTGGTGGACGCGAGCAGTTCACGTCGTGCGGCGCGCGCGTCGGGCTCCTTGTGCGCGGTCATGTGGGCGGCGACCATGCCGGCGGCCACGGGGGTGGCGAAGGAGGTGCCGCTCCAGTACGCGAAGCCGTCGAACAGCACCCGGTCCGGCGTGGCCGCGGTGCCGTCCTCGCTCAACAGGCCGGTGTGCGGCGGGTACTGGCAGGTGCAGTGGTAGGCGAACCCGAACCGGCAGGCGTCGTAGGTGGAGTGATGGTAGACGTACGGCACGGGCGCCTCGAAGCCGGTGAGGGAGCTGATCAGGCGCTCGCCGGGTGCGTAGGCCTTGACCCAGCCGCCGTGGTTGCTGAAGCAGGCGCCGAACTCGCCGTCGCTGCGCAGCGCCCCGACGGACAGCACGACGTCGCGGTGGTCGGGCAGGTCGGCGTAGGCGGCGGGCCAGAAGGGGGTGGCGCTGGCGTTGTTGCCGGCGGCCGCGACCAACAGGGTGCGCTGACCGCGCAGTTCCTCCATGAAGGCGTCCATGCCGAGCAGGCCGTCGGTGCGGCCGTTGGAGGTGCCGGCGGACAGACTGAGGATCTCGGGCCAGCCGTGCCGGTCGACGGCCTCGAAGAGCTTGGCGCCGAACTCCGACTCCAGGACGGCGCCCGCGTCGTTGAGCGTGTTGCGCACCGTGATGTCCGTGTTGGGCGCGACGGCCGCGACGATCCCGGCGATGAACGTGCCGTGGCCGACGTACTGCTGGAGGACGCCCTGGTCGTCCGTCTCCTTGATCTGGGCGTCGCCCTGGGTGTGCGCGAGCAGCGGGTAGGAGCGGTAGTCGTGCATCAGGCCGTTGTCGATGACGAGGACGCCGACCGCGGTGTCGGGGTCGTGCGCGCCTTCCACGACCGCCGGGTTGGGGCCGCCGGTGAGCGGGGCGGGCAGCGGTTCGTCACCCGGGCAGGCGTTGACCGGGGCGATGGACACGACGTGGTTGCGGCTGACCAGGCGGCGCCCCGCGCGTCCCTCCGCCTCCCGCAGGGCGCGCAGGGCACCGGCCACCGCACGGTCGCCGCGCCGGTCGCCGTGGCCCGGATCACCGACCTGGATACGGGTGACACCCGTGCGGTTGGCCTCCGGTCCCGCCCGGCGCACATGGTCGGCGACCAGCCCGGTGGCCGCGCCGAAGTGGGTGCGCACGGTGTCCTCGACGAGGCGGGCCTCCTCGCCGTCGCGGGCGAGGACGACACCCTTCTCGTAGAAGAACTCGGCGGCGTCGTCGGGTCCCATCGCGAGGGGGACGTCGGGCATCGAGCGCTGGATCTGGTCGAACTGCTCGTGGAATCGCTGAGGTGCCATGGCGTGTCCCTCCCACTGGTGCGGTGGTCGTCAATCAGAGCGACCGCCCCTTCGGTTGATACAGCGTCAAACACCTGTGGGGGGCAACGGCGAGCACTAGCATGCCTGGAGTGACAGCGGGAAGCGACTCTGTTCTCGAACTCCTGCCGATGGTGTTCGCCGCCCCGGGCGAGGCGCTGGCAAGGGCGCAAAGCCTCCTCGACGACGACGCTCCACCGCTGCACGCCTCCGTCGCCCACCAGGTGATCGGCATCTGGCAGCGCGACTTCGGGGATCTGCGGCTCGCGCTGACCCATCTGCGGCGCGCCCGTGATCTCGCGGCGCGCGCGGAGTCGGCCGACCGGGAGGCCGACGTCCTCGGCACGCTCGGCGTGGCGCTGGTCCACGCCGGCCGTACCCGGCAGGGGCTCGCCGCCTTCGAGCGGGGCGTCGCGCGCGGCACCGGCCTCACCCGCGCGCGGGTGCTGTACCGGCGGGCCTACGTGTGGTGGGTGCTGGGCCGCCACCGCGAGGCGCTGGACGACGTACGCCGGGCGATCTCCGTGCTGCGGCAGGCCGGCGACGTGATCTGGACGGCGCGGGCGCTGACCCTGCGCGCGACGGTGCATCTGGCGCTGGGCGCGGTGGAGCGCGCCGACGCCGACTTCTCCGCCGCCGAGGCCCTGTGGGACACCACGGGCCAGGAGCACGACAAGGCCGACGCCGTGGAGAGCCGGGGTCTGGCCGCGTTCCGCTCCGGTGACGTCCCGGTCGCGCTGCGGCTGCTGGACGAGGCGGAGGAGCGGTACGCCAGACTCGGCACGCCGACGTTCATGCTCTCCATCCGGCGCGCCGAGGTCCTGATGGCCGCCGGGCTCGCGCCGGAGGCACTCACCGAGGCCGACACGGCGATCGGGGTCCTCGACGGCATCGGCGGGCAGTCCACCCGCAAGGCGGAGCTGCTGCTCGTCGCCGCCCGGGCCGCCCGTCTCGCGGGTGACCCGCACACCGCGATCGCGCGCGCCGCCCTCGCGGTACGGCTGTTCGCGGGGCAGCGGCGCACCTGGTGGGAGACGCATGCCCGGCTGGTGCTGATCGAGGCGCGGCTGGCCGCCGGGCGCGGTTCGGGCCGGCTCGTCGCGGACGCGGCCGCGGTGGCCGACCGGCTGGCCGGCTTCGGCGCGCCCACCGCGCCCGAGGCGTCCCTGCTCGCGGGCCGGATAGCGCTGGGCCTCGGCTGGACGGCGGACGCCGAACGGCACCTCGCGGTCGCCGCCCGCAGCCGGCACAGCGGGCCGCCGCTCGCCCGGCTGACGGGCTGGGCCGCGCAGGCGCTGCGGGCCCGGGCCGCCGGCTCAGGGCGGGGTGTCCTGGAGGCCTGCCGACGCGGTCTCGACGTACTGGACGACCACCGGATGACGCTCGGCGCCTCGGAGTTGCGGGCCCGCGCCACCGAGCAGGGCGCGGAGCTGGCCGCGCTCGGCCAGCGGGCCAGTCTCGACTCGGGCGGCCCCCGGCGGCTGCTGGTGTGGAGCGAGCGCTGGCGGGCCACCGCGCTGTCCGCGCCGCCGACCCGGCCGCCCGCCGACCCCGCGCTGCTCAGCGGTCTCACCGCGTTCCGGGAGATCGCCTCGCGCGCGGAGGCCGCCCGCCTGGACGGCCATCCGGTGCCGGCGCTGGAGCGTGAACAGCGGCGCCTGGAGCGGGAGATCCGCTCCCGCACCCTGCACATCCGCGGCGAGTCGCCCGGCGACGGCCACCGGTTCGACCCGGGCAGACTGCTGGAACGCCTCGGTGACGACGTCCTGCTGGTGGAGCTGGCCGTGCTCGACGGGCGGGTGCACGTGCTGCTGTGCGGGCAGGGCCGGGTGCGGCGGTTCGAGGCGGGGCTGCTGGCGCATGCGGAGCGGGAGGCCGAGCATGTTCAGGCCGGGCTGCGGCGGCTGGCCCACCCCGGTGCCGAGGCGCGGCTGCCGCTGGTGGAGGCGGCGGGCCGCCGGCTGGAGGAGCTGCTGCTCGGGCCGGCGGTGGCGCACCTGGGCGGCGGCCCCGTCGTGGTGGTGCCGCCGGGCCGGCTGCACCGCGTGCCGTGGGCGCTGCTGCCCTCGCTGCGCGAGCGGGTGTTCAGCGTGTCGCCGTCCGCGTCCAGCTGGCTGCGCGCCCGGGAGACCGAGCCGCCGCCGGGCGGACGCCAGGTGCTGGTGCGCGGTCCGGGTCTGGCGACCGGCGGCGCGGAGGTGCCCGAACTGGCCGCCCGGTACGGCAGTCCCGTCGTGCCGGTGGTGCTGGAGGAGGACGACGCGCGCGTCCCCCGCGTCCTGGCGGAACTCGACGGCGCGGCCCTCGCCCACATCGCCGCGCACGGCACCTTCCGCGCGGACAGCCCCCTGTTCTCGGCGCTGCGGATGGCCGACGGCCCGCTGATCGTCCACGACTTCGAACGTCTGGACCGCAGCCCCTACCGGATCATCCTGTCCTGCTGCGACACCGCCCGCTTCGCGTCGGTCGGCGCCGACGAGCTGCTCGGGCTGGTCACCGCCCTGCTGCCGCTGGGCACGGCGGGTGTCGTGGCGTGCAGCGCCCCCGTCAACGACGCGGCCGTGGTGCCGCTGATGCTGACGCTGCACAAGGGGCTCAGCGCCGGTCTGTCGCTGGCCGAGGCGCTGCGCGACGCCCGGACCGCGCTGCCGGGTGACGCGGTGCACCAGGCCACGGGGTGGGCGTTCTCCGCGTTCGGGGCGGCCTGACCCCTCCCCCGATCACGGGGGTCAGACCGCCGGTCCGGGCGCGGTTCAGGCCGGCTGTGCCTCCGGCCTCTCCACGAGCCAGGACAGCGCGCCACGGTCGCCGGTGCCGAGGCGGGCGTACGCGCTGTACAGGTGGTTGCCGACGGTGCGGATCGACAGGGTGAGCTGTTCCGCGATCTGCCGGTTGCTCAGGCCCGCGGCGGCCAGGGTGACGATCTGCCGCTGCCGGGCGGTGAGTTCGCCCAGGGCGAGCCCCGACAGGGCCGGGGTGCGGGCGCCCTGGCAGCGCCGGGCCAGGGCGGCGGCGCGGGTGCGTGAGGTGCGCGCGGCGCGCGGGTCGCGGTGTGCCCTGACGGCCTGGGCGTGCGCCTCGGCGGCGAACAGCAGGAAGCCGCGCTCCTCCAGCACCTCGGCGGCCCGGTCCAGGGCGGGTCCGTCGCCGCGGGCGAGCGCGCTGGCGTGCGCCGCGAAGACCTCGGGCAGCCGTCCGGCGGCCTTCTCGGGTGCGCCGAGGCGTACGGCGTCGTAGGGTTCGCCGGCGAACGCCGGCGCCCCGGGCCGCAGGACTGTGACCTCGCCGGACTGGGCGGCGGCCAGGGCGAGTTCGGTCTGGCAGGACGGGTCGTCGCCGCCGCGCAGCCCCTCCCGTGCCCAGGCCGCCGCCTCCCGCAGTTCTCCCCGCAGCCGCGAGAACCGCGCGCGTACGGCGGCGTACCCGGCCGGTACCGGCGCGTCCCCGGCCACCAGCCACTCCCCCACGGGCGCCGGCGTGGTCCGGACGTCGGCCGCCTCGATGCGCCGGGTCAGCTCGGCCTGCTCCGCCCGCAGCGCGTCCGCGCACTGTTCCGGCCTGCGGGCCAGCCGCCGCGACCGCAGGCGTCCGGCCGCCGCTCGCAGCACCGGGCCGTGCAGGGGGTGGGTGAGCCGGACGGCGCCCTGGTCGTCGGCCTGGACCAGGCCGTCGGCCTCCAGGCGTTCGAGGCGGCCCAGGTCGAGGTCGTCCACACCGAGGGGCAACGGCTCGGCGAAGGCGAGGCGTTCGAGCGTGTCGCGCTCGTCGGGGTCGGTGCGGTCGAGGACCCGGGCCGCCCGTTCCCGGACGGTCGGCGTCAGCGGAACGGGCCCCCGCCAGGCCCATCCGTCCGAGCCCGGCACCCGGACGCGCCGCTCGCGCACCGCGCCCACCAGCTCGCGCAGGAGCCGCAGGTCACCCTGGCAGAGGTGGTGCAGCCGGTGGAAGGTGAGGGGTTCGGGGCCCTCGGCGAGCAGCCGCGCGGTCTCCTCGCGGGGCAGCGGCTCCAGGACGAGCCGCGGCAGGAGCTCCCCCGTCCACAGCCGGGACACCGCGCCGGGCACCGGAGCGCCGTCGGTGGCGACGACCACCAGCCGGGTCCGTCCGTGCACGGCGAGCTGGTGCACCAGCGCGGCGGAGGCGTCGTCCAGCAGGTGCGCGTCGTCCACCGTCAACAAACGTGTTCCGGCGAGAAGTTGGACGGCGCGGTGCAGAGAGACCGTCTCCGGCAGCAGGTGGGCGAACGCGGCGAAGGGCAGAGTGCGGGTCTCGGGCGTTCCGGCGACCCGGACGCCCTCGCCGCCGCGCAGCGCCTCGGTGACGAGCCGGGTCTTGCCGCAGCCCGCGGGACCCGTGATCACGATGCCCGGACGGCCGGCTCCCACCGACCGGCGCACCAGCTCCAGTTCGTCCGTCCGCCCGGTGAAGGGCCAGGGCAGTTCCAGGGTCTTCGCGTCCCGCTCGAAAGTCGTCACGAGAACTAGAGGCGCCCTACCCATGCTTGATACAGGGTGACTTGAGTAGGTCCCGACTCAGGCGCCCGCGGCCGGCCGGCGGCAGTCTGATCGTCATGACCGCACGCCACTGCTCCCTCGCGCGGCAGTCGGCCCCCGGCTTCGCACCGGGGCTGACCGCCGAGCGGCGCGGTGCGCTCGTCGGGGGACGCGCGACGTGGGTCGACGGCACGGTCCCGCACCACTGGTTCTTCGACGGCGACGCCCCCGCCACCTCGCCGGTGCGGACGACGGGGGTACTCCGCACGACGCCGCCGTCAGGGCCCGTCTCGTCTGGGGCCGCCGCTGCTTCGTCCGTGTGCGCCTGTACTCCACGTGGGGTTCGGGGGAAACCGCGGTGATGTGCTGGTGACAGCACGGGTCAGCCGCACACGGGCGGACGGACCACCGTCCGGCACCGGGGGAGCGGTCGAGGACGTCGCCTTCGGGGGAGGGTGACGTCCTCGGCCACGCCACTCGCGCAGCCGGGACGGTCGCGCAGGGCAGGCCGATGGGAGCGCCCCCGGTGTCAGCCCTACGGGGAGACGTGACCCCGGCGGCTCCACTCCGCCGCGAGGAGTTCGTACGAGCGGACGCGGGCCGCGTGCTCGTGGGTGATCGTCGTGATGAGCAACTCGTCGGCCGAGGTGGCCTCCTGGAGCTGTTCCAGCTGGTCGGCGACCCGGGCCGGGGAGCCGACGAACTGGGTGTCCAGGCGGTCCTGGACCAGCGCGCGGTCCTGTTCGGTCCACACGTGGGCGCGGGCCTCGTCCGGTGTCGGGAACTCGATGGCGCCCTCGGCGGTGCGGATGCTGCGCACCCAGGGACCGTAGCCGGTGGCCAGCTCGCGGGCGGTGTCGTCGTCCTCGGCGACGACGACGTCCGCCGACACGCTGACGTACGGCTTGTCGAGGAACTCGGAGGGCTGGAAGAACGCCCGGTAGCCGTCCACCGCCTCCAGGACCGTGGCCGGGCTGACGTGGTAGTTCGCCGCGAAGCGCAGGCCGCGGGCACCGGCCGTCTCGGCGCTCTCGCCGCCGCTGCTGCCGAGGATCCACACCTCGACGTCGGCTCCCTCGCCCGGCACGACGTGCGCCTCCACGCCTTCCGGGGAGCGGTAGGTGCCGGCCAGCAGGGCGAGGATGTCGTCGATCTGCTCGGCGTAGTCCTGGGACCGGGCGCCCGGCAGCAGGAGCAGCCCGCGCTGGAGCGCGATCCGGGGCGAGCCGAGCAGGTGCTCGAAGGAGAAGCGGGGCGGGATGCGCAGCCCGTTGGGGGCGCGGCCGTCCACCACGGGGGTCGCCGTGGGCGGCGGGGTGGTGGTGGCGGTCGCGCCCGGCGGGCGGCCGCCGGAGCGGCCGAGGCCGAGGTCGAGCCGGCCCGGGTGCAGCGCGTCGACGAGCCCGAACTCCTCCACCGTGGACAGCGCGGTGCGGTGACCGAGCTGTACGGCGCCGGCGCCGAGCCGGATGGTGGAGGTGGCGGCGGCGGTGAGCGCCAGGACGACCGCCGGCGAGGTGCCCGCGACGCCGGGGTTGAGGTGGTGTTCGGCGAACCAGTGGCGGGCGTAGCCGAACTCCTCGGCCCGCCGCGCCAGGTCGATGGAGTTGCGCAGCGCCTCGGCGGCGGTGGACCCGGACGCGATCGGGACCAGGTCGAGGACGCCGAGCGGGATGTCAGACATGGGCGGGCTCCTCGTCCGGTGCGGGCGCCGGGAGCACCGGCGCCCACGGGAAGGGCGGGTCGGGTATCTCGCGGCGCAGGACGGGGGCGACCGCGGACTGGAAGAGTTCCAGCGAGTCGCGGTGCCGGGTGTCCGTCAGGCCGCTCGCGTCGGCGTGCACATGCAGCACGGTGTGGCCGAACTGCTCGTGGTAGCGGTGCACCTTGTCGATGATCTGCTGTGGGCTGCCGATGAGCGCGGAGCTGCGTTCGGCGAAGTCCTCCAGGGTGGGGAAGACGGGCTCCAGGCCCATCCGTCTCTGCAGGGCGAGGTTCCCCTCGAACACCGGCCGGTAGGCGGCCAGTGCCTGCTGTGACGTCGGGGCCACGCAGAGGCCTGCGGTGCCCGCGCCTACGGCAATGTCCGCCGGGTCGTGGCCGTGGTGCTCCCAGCGCTCGCGGTAGTGGCGGATCAACTCGGCGTACGGCTCGATCGGATTGGTGACGTTCGCCGAGAACAGCGGGTCGCCGTAGCGGGCGGCGAGGTCGACCGACTCCCTGCTGGTGGCGCTGCCGTGCCAGACCCGGACGGGCCGCTGCAACGGCCGCGGCCACACCTCCGCCTCGGTGAGCTCGGGGCGGAACCGGGTGCGGGCGGTGACCTTGTCCTGCCGCCAGATCTGCCGGAACACCTCGTAGCTCTCGGCGTTGCGCTCCCACTGGTCCTCGGGCGTGACGTGGAACAGGTCGCGCTGGGCGGCACCGTTGCCCTTGCCGATGATCAGCTCCAGGCGGCCGCCGGAGAGTTGGTCGAGGGTGGCGTAGTCCTCGTAGGCGCGGACCGGGTCGAGGAGGCTCAGCGTGGTGACGGCGGTGAACAGGCGGATCCGGCGGGTGAGCGCGGCGATGTGGCTGAGGACGACCGGCGGCGAGGAGGAGATGAACGGCCGCTCGTGCCGCTCCCCCACCCCGAAGCCGTCGAAGCCCAGTTCCTCGGCGAGCACGGCGTTGTTCAGGACCTCCCGGAAACGCTCGCCGGTCGGCTTGCGCACACCGGTCACGGGGTCGGGGGCGTGCACGATGAGGGTGATGGCGAGGAACCTCACGACGCGGCCCGCTCCTCGCGGGCGGCGTCCGGGTGCGCGAGGCCGAGGTGGTCGCGCAGGGTGGGGCCCTCGTACTCCGTGCGGAAGACGCCCCGCTCCTGGAGCAGCGGGACGACCCGGTCGGCGAAACCGTCGAGGCCGGTGGGGGTGATGTGCGGCACGAGGATGAAGCCGTCGCTCGCGTCGGCCTGCACGTAGTCGTTGATCGTCTTCGCGACGGTGGCCGGGGAGCCGACGAAGTTCTGCCGGTTGCCGGTCTCGATGACCAGGTCGCGGATCGACCAGTTGTTGGCCGCGGCGCGCTCGCGCCACTCCCGCGCCGTGGCCAGCGGGTCGCGGTACATCCGCACCTGGGCGCGGCCGCGGGCGATGTGGTGCTCGCCGGGGTCCGGGTCGATGTCGGGCAGCGGCCCGTCCGGGTCGTACGACGACAGGTCCCGGTTCCAGACGAACTCGAGGTGCTTGATGGCGGTGGCACCGCTGACCTGCTGGCGCCGGACCTGCCTGGCCAGTTCCTCCGCCTCGGCGTCGGTGTCGCCGAGCACGAAGCTGGCCGCGGGAAGGATCTTGAGCTCGTCGTGGCCGCGGCCGTACTTGGCGAGCCGGCTCTTCACGTCGGTGTAGAACTCCTGGCCCTCCTTGAGGGTGGCGTACCGGCTGAAGATCGCGTCGGCGTCGGAGGCGGCGAACTCGCGGCCCTCGTCGGAGTCGCCGGCCTGGAAGATGACCGGGCGCCCCTGCGGGGAGCGGGGGACGTCGAACCGGCCCTCGATGTCGAAGTGTTGCCCCTGGTGCACGAAGGCGCCGGCCTTAGCGTCGCTCAGGAAGGTGCCGGACGCCTGGTCGGCGAGGAGCTCGTCGCCCCGCCAGGAGTCGAAGAGTTCGTGCGTGGTGGCGAGGAACTCCTTGGCCCGGGAGTACCGCTCCTCCTGCGGCAGGAAGCCGCCCCGGCGGAAGTTCTCGCCGGTGAAGGCGTCCCAGGAGGTGACGACGTTCCACGCGGCGCGGCCGCCGGAGAGGTGGTCGAGGCTGGCGAACTGGCGGGCGACCTCGTAGGGCTCGTTGAAGGTGGAGTTGATGGTGCCGGTCAGGCCGAGGTGGTCGGTGACGGCGGCGAGTGCGGCGAGGACGGTGAAGGTGTCGGGGCGGCCGACGACGTCCAGGTCGTAGATCTTCCCGCCCTGTTCGCGCAGCCGGAGGCCCTCGGCGAGGAACAGGAAGTCGAACCTGGCGCGTTCCGCGGTCCGCGCGAAGTGCGCGAAGGAGCTGAACTCGATGTGGCTGCCGGCCTCGGGGTCGCTCCACACGGTGGTGTTGTTGACGCCCGGGAAGTGGGCGGCCAGATGGATCTGCTTCAGCGGCTTGCTCATGGGTCTGCGGTCCTTCCGGCTCAGGCGGTGGCGTAGCGGTTGGCGGGGCGGGACAGACCCAGCAGTCCGCGCAGGGTGTCGGCCTCGTAGGCGCGGCGGAAGGCGTCGCGGCGCTGGAGTTCGGGGACCAGGGCCCGGGTGATGGCCGGCAGGTCGTGGCCGTGGACGGCGGGGCGCAGCCGGAACCCGGTGAGACCGGCGGACTGCAACTCCTGTAGAAGGTCGGCGAGTTGCGCGGGGGTGCCGGTGAAGATCCGTGCGTCGGAGCGGTATTCCGCGCCGGCCAGGGTGTCGAGGCGGTCGCGGCGGGCGGCGGCCTCGGCCGGGTCGTCGTCGAGGAAGACCACCAGGTCGCCGAAGACGTGCACCGGCTCGCCGGCCCGCCCGGCGGCCTGCTGTTCGGCGCGGATCTCCGCGACGATCGCGCGCGCCTGGCCGGCGTCGTGCGGGGTGACGTAGCCGATGTCCGCCTGGCGGGCGACCAGGCGGTAGGGCACGGTCTGGTGGGCGAGGGCGCTGACGATCGGCTGGCCCTGCGGCGGACGCGGGGTGATCGAGGGGCCCTTGACGCTGAAGTGGCCGCCCTCGAAGTCGATGTAGTGCAGTTTGTCGCGGTCGATGAAGCGGCCGGTGGTGACGTCGCGGATCTCCGCGTCGTCCTCCCAGCTGTCCCAGAGCCTGCGCACGGCCTCCACGTGGTCGGCGGCCTCGTCGAAGAGGTCGGTGATCAAATCCTGGGCGGCGGGGCTGTCGAAGGTCTCGACGCGGGGGATCGTGCGTCGGCCGAAGTGGGCGGCCTCGTTCGGGCGGGCGCTGATCTGCACCCGCAGGCCCGCCCGGCCGGTGCTCACATAGTCCAGGGTGGCGATCGCCTTGGAGATGTGGAACGGCTCCGTGTGTGTGGCCACCACCGTCGGCACCAGACCTATGTGCCGGGTCAGCGGCGCGATACGGGCCGCGGTCAGGACGGCGTCGAGGCGGCCGCGGACCTGGTCGGTGCGCGCGTCCGGCTCCAGCAGATGCGAGGACTGGAGGCCGAGGCCGTCCTCGAAGGTGACGAAGTCGATCAGGCCGTGCTCGGCCTCGGCTACCAGTTCGGCCCAGTGGCCGGCGGTGAACAGGTCCCGGGGCCTGGACACCGGCTCCCGCCAGGAGGCGGGGTGCCAGCCGGTGCCGTCGAGGGCGACGGCGAGGTGCAGCGGGGAAGAAGGAGAAGCGGAGGGAGAAGGGGACACGGGTGGGTGCCTTCCTGGAGGTCCGTACGGGAGCACCGGCCCTCACGGGGAAGGGCCGGGCGGGGGCAACGGCGTCAGGAGCAACAGAGCGCGCCGGCCACGCGCTGGAGGTCGATGTGCGGCCGGGAGTGGAGGTGGGCGGAGCGCAGTACGCGTGTCACGTCCGCCACCTCCGTCCGTCGGGCCCGGGGGGCCGTGCGGGCCCGCGCCGAGCGCGTCTGCTCCCCCGTCCCAACGGTCCGGTCGAGCCGTCTGTTCCGGGGGTGCGGACCTGCACGACCGGCGAGCGGCGGCGCAGGGTGAAGCCGAGCGACTCGTACAGCCGGATCGCCGGGGTGTTGGCCGCGGCGGCGTGCAGCAGCGGGGTGTCGCCGCGGTCGCGGATGCCGGCGGCTACCGCCCGCACCAGCCGGGTGGCCAGGCCCCGGCCGCGGTGACCGGGGTCGGTGCAGACGGCGCTGATCTCCGTCCAGCCGGGCAGCCGGATCCTCTCCCCCGCCATGGCGA
Source organism: Streptomyces sp. NPDC043878 (assembly GCF_056435735.1). Lineage (NCBI taxonomy): Bacteria > Bacillati > Actinomycetota > Actinomycetes > Kitasatosporales > Streptomycetaceae > Streptomyces > Streptomyces sp. NPDC043878. The sequence goes on along the minus strand of NZ_JBWKDW010000010.1, from coordinate 15,189 downwards.
TCAGCCGCCCCCGGTGCCGGATGCCCAGGTAGGTGCCGAGGGCGACGGTCCGCTCCAGGAACGGCCCCGGCCTGGTCCGGGCGACGAGGTCGAGGATCTCCGGCACGTCGGCGGGCCCGAGCCGGACCGCTTCGGGCGCGGGCTCGGCCCGCAGGGCGGTGTCGACGAGCTGGACGCCCGCTCCGGCGCCGACCACCTCCCAGCCCTCGGGCACGGCGTCGACGGGCTTGAGCCGTACGACCGTTCCCGGGCCGGCGAGGGTGTGCAGGTCGGCCCAGGCGGCGGGGTCCGAGGGGTCGGCGAGGGCGGCGAAGGCGTAGACGTCGGCCGGGTAGCGTGCGGCCCGGCCGATCCGCTCGGCGAAGTGGGCGTGCGGGCCGGTGAGCGCGGCCCAGACGGCGTTGTCGAGCAGGGGGTGCGGGTCGAGCACGGTCCGGGCTCCGCCTCCGTGGAGGTGGGTCTGACGGGTCACGGAGGCGGAGTCCTTTCCTCGCTTGCTGGTCAAACCGGTTCCGCCGGACTGGGCCGGGCGTTTTCCGGGGGCGGTCAGGAGTCGGTCAGGGGCAGTCCGGGCGGGTTGACCTCGGACTTGGCGACGGCCTCGTTGGAGAGGTTCCAGGCGGCCAGCCACTTGGCGTACTGGCCGTTGTCGATCAGGTGGTTGATGGCGTCGGCGAGGGGCTTGGCGAGCCCGCTGCCCTTCTTGGCGGTCGCCGCGATCAGGCCCTGGAGGGACGCGCCGGCGCCGGAGTACGTGCCGGCGTTGACCGTCGGCGCGTTCGTCTTCGCCGTCTGGGTGACGTGGTAGGCGACGCTCGGGTTGGGGGCGAAGTAGGCGTCGATCTTGCCGCTGCTGAGCGCCAGATAGGTGCTGTTGTTGTCCTGGAAGTACTTGATGGTGAGCTTCTTGCCCTCGCTCTCCAGCTTCTTCTTCCAGGCGATCAGGATGCGCTCCTGGTTGGTGCCCGCGCCGACCGAGACGGTCTTGCCCGCGAGGTTCTCGTAGTCGCCGTCGAACTTCCAGCCGGCGGACTTCAGCGCCTCGAAGCCGAGGTTGTCCTGCCGGTAGGAGGCGAACTCGTACTTCGCCTTCCGCTCCTCGGTGTCGGTGACGTTGGTGAAGGCGACGTCGACCTTCCCGCTGTCGATGCCGACGAAGAGGTTCTCCCAGGTGAACCGCCTGGTCTCCGGCTTCAGACCGAGCACCGCGGCGACCAGCCGGCCGAGGTCGGGCTCGGAACCGGTGAGGGTCTTCTGGTCGCTGCCCACGTATCCCAGCGGCGGGGAGCCGGACGGCAGGGTGCCGCTGCCGATCACGAGCTTGCCGCTCTTCCTGACGGCTGCCGGCAGTTCGGCGCTGATGGACTTGACCTCGGACACCTTGAGGGTGGTCTCCTTGGCGGCGCCGTTGGAGAACCGGCCGACGGTCACGGCTCCGGAGTCGGCGCTGTCGGTCCTGGTGGCCGCGTCGCTGTCACCACCGCAGGCGGCGAGCCCGGTGGCGAGAGTGGCGACCGCGGTGGCCGCGGTGATGCCGCGAAGCAGGCTCCGTCGGGTGAAGTGGGTAGGCATGGCCGTCCTTTGTCACTGATGAGAGAGGGTGAAGGGGGGCGTGGGGGGAAGTCGTGGCGCACGGTGTCCCGGTGGGTCAGAGCACCTTGCTGAGGAAGTCCCGCGTCCGCTCGTGCCGGGGCCGGTCCAACACCTCGCCGGGCGGCCCCTGTTCGACGATCCGGCCGGCGTCGATGAACACGATCCGGTCGGCGACCTCGCGGGCGAAGCCGATCTCGTGGGTGACGATGACCAGGGTCGTGCCGCTGGTCGCCAGGTCCTTGATGACGGCGAGGACCTCGCCGACGAGTTCGGGGTCGAGGGCCGAGGTCGGCTCGTCGAAGAGGATGACGCCGGGCCGCAGGGCGAGGGCGCGGGCGATCGCCACGCGCTGCTGCTGGCCGCCGGACAGCTGCCGGGGGTAGGCGCCGGCCTTGTCCCCGAGGCCGACCCGGTCCAGCAGTGCGCGGGCCAGCTCCCGCCCCGCGGCCCTGGAGAGTTTCCCGGTGGCCACGGGGGCGGCGGCGACGTTGTCGAGGACGGTCAGGTGCGGGAAGAGGTTGAAGTTCTGGAAGACGAAACCGATCCGGCTGCGCTGGGCGAGGATCTCCCGCTCGCTGAGTTCCTTGAGCCTCCCCCAGCCTTCGGCCGGGGGGACCCCCCTCTCCTTTCGGTCGCGCTGCCGCCGTACGCCGATCAGCTCGCCGCCCACGCTGACATGGCCGATCTCCGGCTTCTCCAGGTGGTTGACGACCCTCAGCAGGGTGGACTTGCCGGAGCCGGACGGGCCGAGGACGACGGTGACCTCGCCGGGTCGCACGGTCAGATCGATGCCGTCCAGCACCCGGTGGGCGCCGTACCACTTGTGCACGTTGTGGACCTCGACCGCGGCGGGCGCGGCCTCGATGACGTCGGCGCTCATACGGCGGCCTCCCTGCGTATGCGGGCCCTGAGGTCGGTGAGACCGGTGCGCAGCTTCTGCAGCGGCGTCGGCGGCAGGGAGCGCGTGGCACCCCGGGCGTAGTACCGCTCGACGTAGAACTGGACGACGGAGACGAGGGTCGTGAGGATCAGGTACCAGACGGTGACGACCAGGAGCAGCGGCACGATGTCACCGGGGTAGGTGGAGCCCATCGTCTGCGCCGAGCCGAACAGGTCGAGCAGGGACACGTAGAACACCAGCGAGGTGCTCTTGACCAGGCCGATCAGCTGGTTGACGTAGTTCGGGACGATGGACCTGAGGGCCTGCGGGAAGACGATCTTCGTGAACTGGTAGCCCTTCGGCAGCCCGAGGGCGGCGGCCGCCTCGTGCTGGCCCTGGTCGACGGAGAGGATGCCGCCGCGGACCACCTCGGCCGCGTAGGCCGCCTCGTTGAGGCTGAGGCCGACGACGGCGACGACCATGTCGGTGGCGAGCCGCGACTCGTCGAAGCGGAAGAAGGCGGGGCCGAAGGGCACTCCGACGCTGAGTGTCTGGTACAGCGCGCTGAAGTTGTACAGGAAGATCAGGACCACGATGAGGGGCACCGAGCGCAGCACCCAGACGTAGGTCCAGCTGACCGCGCGCAGGACGGGGCTCCGGGAGAGCCGCGCCAGCGCGAGCAGGACGCCGCCGAGCAGACCCAGCACGGCGCTGTAGGCAGCGACTTCGAGGGTGATGAGCAGTCCGTCGACGATGGTCGGCCGCAGGAACCAGTAGCCGAAACGGTCCCACTGGTAGAAGGGGTTGGTGACCAGTCCGTGCACGAACTGCGCGGCCAGGACCAGGACCACCGCGGTGGCGATCCACCGCCCGGGGCGGCGCAGCGGCTGAACGCGCTGTGCGGTGAGGGGTCTTGACGGGGTGTCGGCGGGTGGTGGCGCCTCGGCGAGGGACAGGGTGGCGCCAGGGGGTTCACTCATGGAGGGGCTCCGGCGGAGTCGGACTCCCGGGACCGCGACGAGCGCGAGCGGCCGCGGCGCGACGGCAGGGCGGGGATCGGCCTGCGGCGCGGCGGGACGCACGGAACGTACGGAGGGGTGCTGGGTGGACAACGGCGCACCGTGCGGGCGGTGTTCGTCAGGGGGACGAGCGGCGTGCCGGGCAGCGGTGCGGTGAGGGCTGGGGGGAGTTCGTCAGCCCCGACAGCGGGCACGGCCCGGTGCGGTACACAGTGCGCTGTTGACGCGGAGCAGATCGACGGCACGATCGGCGACCAGGATGTTCGCGTACGGCGGTACGCAGCCCGCGGAGCGGCGTGCGGCCGTCCTGGGAGCTGCGTACATGTCGTCACCGTCACTGTTCCGGCCCTGTGGGCCTCGCGCTTACCGAAGAGTCGTCGGTCCGGTCGTCACCTGGGGCACCCCACCGCGTGCGAGGGTTGCCGGTCAGCCAGCCAGGGCCTGTCGCTGACGCTCATGACCTTCTGGGCGTAAGTCAAGACAATCGACCGATCCGATGTCAACACCCGTCCACCTGCTGGAACAGCGGGTCGGTGGCGTGGGACCGGCCGGGGGCGCCGCTACGGCCGGAGGGCGGCGTGGGCGGCCCAGTCGAGGATCTGGACGGCCGCTCCGGCCGCCTCCAGGCCCCGGCAACGGGCGTGATGGCGGCGGGCGATGCCGTCGAGGTCGAGGTGGGCGGCGAAGGCCGGATGGGCGGCGAGGTGGCGGGCGTGGGCCCACAGCGCGGGGTGGCCGGCGATGCGGTGCACCGCGGCGGCGTCCAAATGGTGGCGGTGCACGGTGTCGAGTTGCACCAGCGTCACGAACAACTCGACGTCGGCGGCGGTGAGTTGGTCACCGATCAGGTAGTCGTGCCTGGTGAGACGCCGCTCCAGCGCGTCCAGCGTGCCGAACAGGGTGTCGAGCGCCGCCGTCCGCTGCTCGGCGTGGGCGCCGGCCTGGCCGGCGCTCTGCGCGGCCGCGTCGACGCCCTGGGCGCACAGCCGTTCCACGGTCTGGATCTCCGCCTCCGTGCCGCACGGGTACAGCGGAGGCCGCCCTCCGCCGAAGTGGCGGGCCAGGTCCCGTGTCACGTCCGGGGCGTGGGTGCTGACGATACGGCCCGACCAGTCGTCGCTGAGCACCGGCCCGACGGCCGCTCCCGCGTACCGGTGCGCGCTCGCGTCGTAGAGCGGGCGCAGCGCGGAGTACCCCCCGTCGGGACAGTCGGGGACGGCGTCCAGGACGGTCACCGGACACACGTCGGCGAGGCCGAGCAGGCTGTGCACCACGGCGATGCGCAGTCCGCCGGCGCAGGCGGTCGACAGGTGGAGGTGGTAGCGGCCGGGCACGGCGTAGTGCCCGCTGCGGGCGTCCCGGCCGATGCGGCCGCGGAAGGGCGGGGTGGGCGACGTGGAGGGGACGGGGGCGAGCGGCGTGATGGACATGGATCTCCCCGGGGTGGGTGCGCAGACGTACGCGCGGCGGAAGCGACGTCGGGCGAGCGGCGGACGGCGGGCACGCGCGCGCCGGTCAGGGCGGTGCCGCGAGGGACACCGAGGGGCGCGGGGGTGCGGCCGGGTTCAGCCGAGGGGCGGCCTGATCGCGCTGCAGACACGCTGCAGATCGATGTGCCGGCGGGAGGTGAGAAGGGGCGACGGCGGGGTCGTGCGGCTCACACGACTCCTGACCGGTCCGACGCGCCCCATGTTTCCCTACCTGTTCACTAGGATTCCCTTCAGGAGTGTGAATCCGCATCCAGGCCGCGTCAAGGGGACGTCCACCGACTGGTTACGGCGGTAGCGGGGCGCAACGCAAAAAGGGCCCCGCGGGCTCTCGCCCGCGAAGACCCTTCGCACCGTCGGGACGACAGGATTTGAACCTGCGACCCCTTGACCCCCAGTCAAGTGCGCTACCAAGCTGCGCCACGTCCCGGTGCCGTCCCACGGTGGTCCGTGTGAACGCGCAGCCAAACCCTACCCCATGCTCGTGGCCGCCCCGGCGCGCGACGGCCCGGGACGGCCACGGGGGCGTCAGCCCCGAGGGGTGGGCGCCGGGTGCGCGACGGACGCCGGGTTCGCGACGGACGCCGCGGACCCGGCGCCGCCCAGCCGCCCGGTGTCCGCCCGCCCGGTGTCGGCTGGACCGGTGTCCGCCCGCCCGGTGTCCGCCGGCCCGGAGACGGCTCCGACCGTGCCCGGCAGGCGTGCCGCCCGGTGCACCGGCACCAGGAGCGCCGCCGGCGTGGAGGGCAGGCACAGCACCGCGAGCAGGGTGAAGCCGTGGGTGTGGCCGGAGCCGTAGGGCAGGCCCGAGGGCTGGAGAGGCGGCCGGTGACCAGTACGCCGGTCACCGCGCCCCCGATCGAGCCGCCGACGGTGCGGGTGTTGGCGTTCATGCCGGTCGCCGCGCCGGTCTGGTCGGCGGGCATGCTGCCCACCATCAGGCTGGCCATGGAGGCGAGGCCGATACCGAGACCGAACACCCCGGCGACGACGGCGATCTGCCACTGCTCGTCGCGCCACAGGGCGAGGAAGCCGCAGGCGAGCGCGCCGAGCGCGGGGCTGGGCGAACGGGCTGAGCGAACGAGCCCGGCTTCGGGCTCGGTCGCGGGCAGCACGCCGGACGTCGGCCACCGCATCCGCCGCGGTGGCCGGCTTCCGTTCGCGTGCGCCCGTTCGCGTGCGCCCGTTCGCGTGCGCCCGTTCGCGTGCGGCCATCCTCGCGCGCCCGTTCGCCTGCGGCCGTCCTCGCGGGCCCGTCCGCGCGGGCCCGTCCGCGCGGGCCCGTCCGCGCGCGACCGTCCGCGTACGCCCATCCCTGCGCACCCTTTCGCTTGCGGCCGTCCGCGCGGGCCCGTCCGCGCGCGACCGTCCGCGTACGCCCATCCCTGCGCACCCTTTCGCGTGCGCCCGTTCGCGTGGGCCCGTTCGCGTGCGGCCGTCCTCGCGCGCCCGTTCGCCTGCGGCCGTCCTCGCGCGCCCGTCCGCGTGCGACCGTCCGCGCGGGCCCGTCCGCGTGCGACCGTCCGCGTACGCCCGTCCGCGCGCCCTGGTGCACGTGGCGCCTCCCCCGGTGGGCGCCGCTCAGTGGGCGCTGAGCAGTTCCTGTTCCGCGGCGCTGCTGGGCGCCTGCCGGGAGCCGCGCAGCGCGGCGATGCCGATGAACACCATGGACGACAGTCCCGCGAGGGCGAAGGCGGTGAAGCCCCAGTCGCCGTTGCCGGCGGAGAGCAGTTGGCCGCCGAGCCACGGGCCGAAGACGGCGCCGAAGCGGCCCATGCCGGAGGTCCAGCCGACCGTGGTGGCCCGGTTGCCGGGGGTCGAGCGGATGGAGACCGTCGCGTAGACCATCGTCTGGGCGCTGTTGAGGAAGACGCCGGTGAAGAACACCACGACGGTGGTCACGCCCATCGGCATGTGGGTGCTGAGCAGGTAGACACCGGCCGCGGTCAGCGCGAACCAGACCGCCGAGATGCGCGGGGCGCCGAAGCGGTCGGCGGCGCGCCCGGCGGCCAGCATGCCGACGATGCCGCCGAGGTTGAAGACCACGACGAAGGTCAGGGCGCTGGCGAGCGCGTAGCCCTCGGCCCGCATCAGGGTGGGCAGCCAGGTGGCGACGCCGTAGACGAGGAGCAGGCCGCCGAAGGAGGCGAGCCAGTACAGCAGGGTCTGGGCCCACTCGCCGCCGCGGAACAGGTTGCGCAGGGCGCCCCAGCGGTCGGCGGCCGTCTGCCGGCCGGCCGCGGCGGGCAGGTCGGCCTCGAAGCGGGCGGCGAGTGCCCGGGCCTCGTCGGCACGGCCCTTGGCGACCAGGAAGCTCAGCGATTCGGGCAGGAACCTCGCCAGTACGGGGACGAAGAGCAGCGGGACGACGCAGACCCAGAAGGCGGCGCGCCAGCCGACCGGGTCGACGAGCCACCTGGCCACGTAGGCGGAGAGGATGCCGCCCGCGTGGTGGGCGGTCATCAGCAGGCCGATGGCGAGGGCGGTACGGCCGCGCGGGGCGTAGTCGGAGACCATGCTGATCGCGGTGGGCAGCAGGCCGCCGAGGCCGACGCCGGCCAGGGTCCGGCCGAGGCCGAAGACCTCGACGCTGCCGGAGACCGCGCACAGGCCCGAGGCCAGGGAGAAGAGCGTCACACAGGCGATCATGAGCTTCTTGCGGCCGACGCGGTCCGCGACCGTTCCCGCGGTCAGGGCGCCGACCAGCATGCCCAAGGTGGCGTAACTGCCCAGGTCGCCGGCCTGCTCGGGGGTGAGGCCGAAGGTCCTCGTCTCCAGCAGGTGCGGCAGCACCGAGCCGTAGATGAACATGTCGAGGCCGTCGAAAAGGACGGCCAGCCAGCACAGACCGACGGCCAGAAGGGCCAGTCTGCTGCCGCGAGCGGACAGCGTCGGGGAGGAGGACATCGTTGTTTCCTCTCGTCCAGGGGGCGGTTTCCTGGAGGGGATCGAAGCGGGACGGGGTCGACGCGGCGCGTGCGGCCGACCCGGTGTGCGCTAGACGCTAAGGACCCGCCTCGAATGAGTCAACGCTTTTGTCAACAATCTCAGCAACAATATGGTTGACGACAAAAGGGGGGACGAACCGCGCACGCCGGAGCGCGGTTCGTCCCCCTGCGAACTGCCTGTCCCGGCGCCCGTCTCAGGCGACCGGCGGGGTGCCGTGGGTGTGGAAGGACGCGATGGTCTGCAGCCCCCAGGCCTGCCCCTTCTTCCGCTCCTCCTCGGTCCAGGTGATCAGCGGCCAGTCGGGCGCCAGGACCAGGCGGGTGAGCGGGTTGCACAGCTCGACGCGGTTGCCGCCCGGCTCGTAGACGTACAGGAAGAACGTCTGCTGGATGGCGTGCTTGTGCGGGCCCGTCTCGATGAACACCCCGGCGTCGATGGCCAGATCGGCCGCGCGCAGCACGTCCTCACGGGTGTCCGTCGCGAACGCGATGTGGTGCAGCCGGCCGGCGCTGCCGGTCCAGTCGGACGTGTACACGACGTCGTACGACTTGTCGGTGAAGGTCAGCCAGCGGGCCGCGACCGTCCCGCTGTCGAGCAGGATCTGCTCGGTGGGCCGCGCACCGAGCACATCCTGCTGGAACTCCGCGTTGGCGAGCACGTCGGCGGCGAGGAAGTTGACGTGGTCCAGGCGCCGCACGCCCACCCCCCGGTTGGGTTTGGCCTGCGGCTGGTTCTTCAGCGCGGGCCTGAGCTCCTCGGGCGCGCGGTAGTGCTCGCTCTCCCAGTACAGGGCGTGCTCGTGGCCGTCCGGGTCGGTGGTCACGTAGAGCCTGCCGAGGCCCGGTTCGTCCTCGGCCCAGTGGCCCGTGCCGCCCGCCCGCTCGACCGCCCGGACCCGGCGCCGGAGGGCCTCCTCGCTGGAGGCGCGCAGCGCCAGCCGGCCGAGGCCGGGCTGTTCGCGGGCGGTGAGCACCAGGCTGTGGTGCTCGTAGTCGTCGAAGGTCCGCAGGTAGACGGTGCCGCCGTCCTGCCCGTTGACGGTGAGCCCCAGGTAGTCGGTGAAGAAGGCGACGCTGGCGTCCAGGTCCGGGGTGAACAGCTGGGCGTGGCCGATGTGGGCGATGTCGCCGAGCGGCGGAGTCATCGTTGACCTCCTCGGGGTCGCGGGGGAATCGGTGCCGTCCCGGCGGACCGGGGGAAGACGGCGCCGTCGAAGATCTTGCGCGCGGTGCGTACGACGGCGGTACGGCGCACCGCGGGAGCTGTCGTCGCGGCTCCGGCGTCCACGCTGATGTCCAGGTCGAGGAAGCCGCTGGGATGTTCGACCCGAACGCGGTCACCGCGCTCCGGGAGTTCCCCGATCCCCTCCCCCACGCCGCCGGGCAGGAGCAGCCCCGCCGCGACGCTCGCGGCGCCCAGGACGCCGATCGAGGTGTGGCAGCGCACCGGGATGAAGGTGCGGGTGGTGACCGCGCCGCCGTTTCTCGGCGGAGCGAGCAGGGTGAGCTTGGGAACGGTGGCGCCCTCGACGTCACCGAGGCCCATCAGGCGCCCGGCCTCCCGCCGGATCTCGCGCAGGCGGCCGGCGAGCGCCGGGTCCTCCTCCAGGTCCCTCGGCGACTCGTAGCCGGTGACCTTCAGCGCGGTCGCCGGGATCAGCACGGTCGGCATCCCGTTGTCGACACAGGTCACCTCGGTGCCGGCGACGACGTCCCGGACCTGCCCGGTGGGCAGCAGCGAAGTACCGCCGCGCGGGAACTCGATCACCACCGGCGCCGCGCTCCCCGGCACCCCGGAGATCTCGGCGCCGCCGGCGTAGTCGACGCGCCCGCCGGGGGTGGGGAAGCTCGCCACGGCCAGTTCCCCGGTGTTGAGCATGCGGATGCGTACGGCCGTCTCGTCGTCGCGGGCGGCGACCAGACCGCGTTCGACGGCGAAGGGGCCTATGCCCGCGAGGATGTTGCCGCAGTTCTGCCGGTCGGTGACCTCGGGACGGTCCACGGCGATCTGGAGGAACAGGTAGTCGACGTCGGCCGACGGGTCGGCCGAGCGGGAGACCACGGCCACCTTGCTGGTCAGCGGGTGGGCCCCGCCCAGACCGTCGATCTGGCTCGGGTCGGGGCTGCCCATGACCCGCAGCAGCAGGTCGTCGCGGGCGGCGGTGTCCGCGGGCAGGTCCCCGGCCAGGAAGTAGGCGCCCTTGGAGGTGCCGCCGCGCATCAGCATGCAGCGCACCCCCGCGGGCCCCGTCATGCCCCGGCTCCGTCCCGCGCGTACGCCTCGTACGACGTGTAGGTGACTCCCAGACGGACCAGCGTCTCGCGCAACCCGTAGCGGTCCAGGCCCAGTTGGCCGTCGAGGAAGGCGGCGCGGGCGCCGGCCTCCTTGGCCTCGCGGGCCTCGGACGCCTCAGCCGTCCGCCGGGCCCGCTCCCTCGGGACGACCACGACACCGTCGTCGTCGGCGAGGATCACGTCGCCGGGGCGGATCACCTGGCCGTCGATCGCGACGGGTACGTTGACCGAGCCGCCGGTGGCCTTGACCGTGCCCTGTGCGGAGACGGCCCGCGACCAGGCCGCGAACCCCATCTCCCGCAGCTCCTGGGTGTCACGGATGCCCGCGTTGATCACGATGCCGCGCACGCCCCGCCGCCGCAGCGCGGTCGCGAACAGCTCGCCGAACATGCCGTCCGTGGACGGGGACGTGGTGGTGACGACCAGGATGTCGCCCTCGCCGCACTGCTCCACGGCGGCATGGATCATGAGGTTGTCGCCGGGCCAGCTCAGCACCGTGACCGCGGTGCCGGCCACCCGGACGCCCTGCTGGACCGGACGGATCCCCGGCCCCAGCAGACCGGTACGGCCCATCGCCTCGCTGACGGTGGCCACGCCGTACCCGGCCAGCGCCTCGACGTCCTGGGCGTCCGCCTTCGGCGGGCCGGTGACGATCACGCCGCTCACGCCAGCTCCTTCGCGATCTGCGGGTAGGGGCGCATGTACGCCTCCGCCAGGGTCTTGTGGGCCAGCCCCAGGTTGGGTCCGGCGTTGCGCTTGAGCTGGACCCCGCGGCGGACGGCGAGGTCGGTGTAGTAGTCCCACAGGTGCCGCTGGGCGCCGAGGCACTCCATCGCCTTGCGCTTGGTCTCCCACACCTCGGTGATGTCGAGCAGCACCTCGGGCCGGAAGCCGCTCATCTCGGGCTGGTGGGGCTCGAAGTAGAAGACCGGCGGGGCGCCGATGATCTCGCCCGGCCCGGGGTAGCCGATGGCCTGGGCGAGCACCCGGGCCTCCAGCGCCATGCGGTTGGCGGCCGGGTGGTCGCCGTTGTACGGGTCCTCGGTCGGGTGCGTGAGCACGACGTCGGGCTGGGTGTCGCGGTACACGGCGACGAGCCGGTCGGTCAGTTCGGGGGTGGCCACCAGCGGATAGTCACCCGCGTCGAAGAAGCGGACCTCGGCGCCGAGGGTGTCGGCGGCACGCTCCGCCTCGTCCCTGCGGATCTCCTTGACCTCCGCCAGCTCCCTGCCCTCGCGCCAGGCCCTGGCGGACTCGCCGCGCTCACCGAAGGTCAGACAGGCGATGGTGACCTTCTCCCCGCGGGCGGCGGCCAGGGCGATGGCGCCGCCCGCCCGCCAGACGAAGTCGCCGGCGTGCGCGGTGACGACGAGTGTCGATCGTGGGGGGGCGGGCGCGTTGGCCTGGGTCATTGCTCGGTTCCCTCTTCGTTCAGGCGGTTCGCCTGGGTGGACAGGTGTGCGCCCGCCTCGCACGTGTCAGTCGCGCAACGCCTCGATGACGCTGGTGAGGTGGGCGCGGACGGCCTCCTCGGACGCCTGCGGGTCCCTGGCCGTGATCGCCTCGATCATCGCCAGGTGCTCGTTCAGGGAGTGCTGGGGGCGCCCCGGCCTGAGCGCCAACTGGAAGCGGTGGCGGACCAGTTGTGCGTTGAGCCGCTCCAGCAGTTCCACGGCCGTCCGCTGGCCCGAGAACTCCAGGATCCTGGCGTGCAGTTCCTGGTTGAGTTCGGAGTACGTCACCGGCTCGCCGTCGGCCACGGCCTTCGTCATCGCCCTGCCCAGGTCCGCCAGTTCGGCCACCTGGTCGTCACTCGCCGCGACGGCGGCCTTCGCCGCGCACAGCCCTTCCAGGACCATGCGGCACTCGGTGATGGCGACCGCTTCCTCCACGGTCACCACCCGCACCCGCGAACCGCGGTTGCGGATCCGCTCCACGAGGCCCTGGGCCTCCAGATCGATGAGTGCCGCGCGAATGCTCGCCCGTGTCACGTCGAACTGCTCGGCGAGTTCGTTCTCGACCAATCGCTGCGCCGGTGCCATGTCGCCGTGCAGGATCGCCTGCCGCAGCTGCGTGAACGCGTGCTGCTTGGCCTGCTCTCCGGTGCTCGGACGGGCTTCTTTCGGCATCGTGCCCTCCCTGAGTGAGTGCGTGTCGAACCTAAATCTAGCCAGACAACATTGTCAACAATTTTGTCCGCCACATTGCAGGCATGATGCGACGCGAGACTCAGGGAACTTGCTTGACTTAATTAAGTCCGCCATGCTTGCCTAAGTCAAGCACCTGGCATCCTGGATCCGGGCCGCGTCGAGCGGAGGCGGCCCTGCGTGCCGGCCCCGTGGGGACGGGGACCGGCACGGTCGTCCGGGTCCGGGGGGGGGGGGGGGGGGCCGCGGGGGGGCGGAGGGGGAGGGAGAACCGCCCCCCAAGGAGACCCCCCCCCCCTCCTATGGTGGGGACGTTCCCAAAAAAGGGG